>JAHXHF010000066.1 GCA_025656895.1 gamma proteobacterium symbiont of Bathyaustriella thionipta | reverse complement strand
ATTTATAAGTTATTTCTATCGGTAGCATGAGCATGCTTATGAATGGTTTTTGCCAAACAAGATTCTTAAAAAAACAGTGAAACTTCAGTCAACAGGATTGCAGCGCCAATGACCAGGTCTCTCTGCTGATTCAGTGTTGCGTTGAATTGCGCTAGATCATTGGCAATCTGCACATCCAGAACGGGCTGTTTGCTGCTGTCTTTTAGCCAGTAATCTGCAATCAGATAACGCTCTCCTAGCAGGCTGTCCGGCCAGTCCTGGCTACGGTATAACTCCCATTTCTCTCGCGTAAGAATACGCACGGGCATGCGCAACAAGCCTTCCAGCTTACGCAGATTGAACACAGTATCAGCGGTTAATTGCAGATAGCCAATGGGCTTGAGTCCACCGACAGGAACAAACAGGGAGCTGTACAGGCGGCCATCCTGCTGGCACAGAATGGCATGATATTTTACCCGCTCGGCTCGTGGCCTTTTAATACTGATGGAGGCATGCTGCTGGCAGACAATGACCTCGCTGGAGCCTAATTCCGCACTGGACACACTCAGCAGTGGGTTAGAGGCTTCGTCGTACACCGTTAAGCTCTGTAAATCCAGCAAACCGGCGGTTACAAAGTAGCGTTTGAATTCTTGCTTTAACCAGTCATGCAGGCGTTGCTTATCGGCAGATTGGTAGGCTTGCAGAAATTCTTTTTCGTGTACCAGGCGGCCTGCCAGATTTTTTTGCAGTTCAATCAGGTTGTCCTGAATACGGCCAACTTCATGCGCAATAACATCGGAAACCGTGTTTTGTTTGGAGATATAAGCCTGTTGACGATAAATCTGGTCGGCAAACAGCACCAGGCCAATTCCCAGCACGCCCATGCCAAGAATGATGGAGATCATCAGGGATCTAAGTGTTATACCGGATACAGCCATTTTCTACTGCAAAAAAGTATTACTAAAAGTTTGTTAACGCTTAACAACCGGAAACTCTTTTTCTGTCCATTCCTCAAAGCCACCCCGAAACCAGTAGAGATGATCATAACCACAGGCCAGTGCGGTACGAATGGATTTTACGCTGCGCCCGCATTTCACTCCGTTACAATAGAAAAGGACCTCGCTGTGTTTGTCGGGCAGCAAACGGGACAAACTGTGACAATTGGTTTCCACATCCGGCAGACTGATTGAGCCTTCTATAAAACCTTCCAGGCGGTCACTTGAAATACGCGCATCAATCAACACAATCGGACGTTCGGATACCAGACTGATGAGGCCTTCTGCATCGACGGTTTCAGCCCCCTCGATACGATCAGGCATATCCAGCGGTCCAGTCGCATACAGTATGGCGGGCAATAACCAGGCCGAAAGAATAGCCAGTACATTTTGTTGATTGATTCGCCGCATGGCATGCCCCTCCTCATGGCCACTCAATATCATGAGTCTGCGCTCACTCCATTATCATTGAGTGTAGTTGCTTTGTGTGGATGTAACCACCAACTGCTGAATAGTCAGGCGTGGATTATGGCCGAATACACCGACAAAGTGCAAAAAGTACAGGCATCAGGCTAAAGCCTGCCGTAACCTGCCCTTGAGACCAGCGCTATTTATCCAGCCAGCGATAAATCTCGGTAGCCGCCTGTCCGCATTTGTTGCAACTGCTACCGCAGGAAGGGGTCAGTTTTTCACGGCTGACACGGCCTTTTCTGACCCATTGCTCCAGCATGCCCTGTAGCGCGGCATCGTTAACATCAAAATGCAGTGCCATATCCGCCAGGGTAGCTTGCTCTCTGGCTTGCAGGTAACGCTTGATGTCCGACAATATCATGAGCTTACATCCTGCGCCGGAACTCCGATGGGGGTATTTTGCCTACCCCAGCGGCGCAGCAGTAAAACAACGGCTATCAATACCGCTACGGTAATAGCAATCACACTGGCCGAATAGGCGGGATGCTGGCTGTAGGTTGCCGATTGATAAAACAGGGTGGCAGTAGAATAAGCCAGCAGGGTTGTCCAGAAGGCCACAAAACCCGCCCAGGCAAAACCGGCTTCCCGTTTTATCGCGCCGATGGTCGCCACACAGGGAAAATACAGCAGTACAAACAGCAGATAGGCGAAGGCGCCGGCCTGGCCATCAAAGCGCGCAGCCATGGCACTGAAGGTATCTTCGGCCACTTCCTGGGTATCCGCTGCGGCCGAGCGGTTGCTGATATCACCCACATCCAGATTCAAGGGGTCTGAAACACTGGATTGCAGCCCGGCCAGATTTTCAGGAATGGTTGCGGCGGCGGCGCTAATAGCCGGCCAGAATTGAAAGGCGGCTTCATTTTCTTCTATGCCATTTTCCTGGCGGGCTAACTGGCTGTACAAGGTATCCAGCGTGCCGACCACTACCTCTTTGGCCAGAACCCCGCTCAGAATACCCACGGTGGCCGGCCAGTTTTCCTGTTTCAGCCCCATGGGTGCGAAAGCCGGCGTCAGTTGTTTACTGATTTCACTGAGTACCGAATTTTCGCTGTCTTCATTGCCGAAAGAGCCATCCGTACCAATGGAATTAAGCAGGTTAATGACCGTTACCATCGCTACGATTACCACACCGGCTTCACGCACAAATACCTTGAGCCGGTCCCAGGTACGCAGCAACACACCTTTCAAGGTTGGGCGATGATAGCTGGGCAGTTCCATCAGAAAGCCGTCTGATTTGCCTTTCAGCATGGTGCGCTTCATCACCATGCCGGTAAGAATGGCCACGCTGATACCGATCAGATACAGGGCGAATACAATATTCTGCCCGTTGCTGGGGAAAAATGCCGCCACAAACAAGGCATAAACCGGCAGGCGCGCACCGCAGGACATAAACGGATTCATCAGCATGGTGAGCTTGCGTTCGCGTTCATTTTCCAGTGTGCGGGTCGCCATCACCGCCGGTACATTACAACCAAAACCCACAATCAGCGGTACAAAGGCCTTGCCCGGCAAACCGATGCTGCGCATGAAACGATCCATGACAAAAGCCGCTCGCGCCATGTATCCGCTGTCTTCCAGTATGGATAAAAAAATATATAAAGTGCCGATAATGGGAACAAAAGTGGCCACCACCTGCAATCCGCCACCCACACCATCGGCCAGCAGAACGGTCAGAAAAGCCGGCATCCAGTCAGCAATCAGCACTTTCAGTCCATCGACAAAAATCGCGCCGCCCACACCGTCAAAAAAATCGACAAAAGCACCACCAAAATTGATGGTGAACATAAACATCAGATACATCACCAATAGAAAAATGGGAATGCCCAGAATGCGATCCAGTACCAGACGGTCGATTCGGTCCGACAGGTTCTTGCCCATCTTGCCGCGTTGTTTCAATACGCTTTGTGTTAATGCATGAGCATGACCGTAACGCGAGTCGGCAATATAAATATCCAGATCTTCATCCACACGATCCTGAATACTCAGCCGCCTTTCTGTGACTATTTTGCGAGCATTGGCATCGCTCATGGCGAAGGCCTGCTCATCGCCTTCCAGCATTTTCAGTGCCAGCCAATGGGCGCTGGCGGCTTCCACATCCGACTGTATGTGCGGACGAATCTCGGCAATAGCATCTTCCACGCATTCATCATGCGCCAGACGGTAACCGTGTGAATGTTCACCCGCCACCACCGCCTGTACCGCCGCTTTGAGTTGATCCAGCCCTTCCTTGCGAGTGGCCACAACCGCCACCACCTGACAGCCCAGTTCTTCCGACAGGCGTTCAATGTCAATGTCGTAGCCCTGCTTTTGCGCCACGTCCATCATATTCAGCACCAGAATCAGCGGTACGCCCATTTCCAGTAATTGCACACTGAAATACAGATTTCGTTCCAGATTGGAAGCATCCACTACGTTGATGATCAGATCGGCATCATGAGATAACAGATATTGACGCGTCACCTCTTCATCGGGTGAATGTCCATCCAGAGAATAAGTGCCGGGAAGATCCACCACAATGGCATTTTCCTTACCCAGCCGGAAGCGGCCTTCCTTGCGATCAACCGTTACTCCCGGCCAGTTGCCGGTTTTCTGGCGCACCCCGGTAAGTGCATTGAACAGGGCGGTTTTGCCGCAATTCGGATTGCCGGCCAGTGCCAGCTTTAATTTTCCCTGTGTGACTTTTATACCGGCTTCATCCTGTGCGCAACAGCCCATCAGTGCAAAGCCTCTACCCGCAGGTGATGGGCGATAGTCTCACCCAGTGCGATACGATTACCGGTATTCATAACCACCACATCCTTGCCGCGCTGTTGCACAACACTCACTTCAGAGCCAATGCGCAGCCCCAGACTGAGCAAACGGTGTTGCAGCCGGCGCGGGCCGTCAATAGCGACAATGCGGCAACTTTGGCCGATGGAACATTCGTGAAGCAGGAAGGATTTTGTCATGGTGTAAAAAGCAGGATTTTTGATGGTATAATTTATATTTACTAAATGATAATTATTCGCGTTAAACTTACTGCTAATCGGCTAACAAGTCAAGTTTCAACAGCACACTCAATGACCTGTGGCATGATTCCGCAAGGCTTAAGGCTAAAATACTGCTATGACAAAAACTCCGGAATTACTCTCTCCTGCCGGCACTCTGCGCAATATGCGTTATGCCTTTGCCTATGGTGCCGATGCGGTGTATGCCGGGCTGCCGCGTTACAGCCTGCGTGTGCGCAATAATGATTTTAACCATGAACGCCTGAAAAAAGGCATTGATGAAGCCCATGCACAGAATAAGCAGTTTTTTGTCGCCGTCAACCTGATGCCGCACGGCGCCAAACTGAAAACCTTTATGGATGATATGCAGCCGGTGGTAGACATGCAGCCCGATGCTTTCATTATGGCCGACCCCGGCCTGATTATGATGGTACGTGAACGCTGGCCGGATCTGGCGGTACATCTGTCGGTACAGGCCAATACGGTCAATTCAGCGGCCGTTCGCTTCTGGCAGCAAATGGGGCTGACGCGGGTCATTCTGTCGCGTGAATTATCTCTGGATGAAATCCGACAAATTCGTCAGCAATGCCCGGATATGCAGCTGGAAGTGTTTGTGCACGGCGCCTTGTGCATTGCCTATTCCGGCCGTTGTCTGCTGTCGGGCTATTTCAATCATCGTGATGCCAATCAGGGCAGTTGCACCAACTCCTGCCGCTGGAACTACAAAATCGGCAAAAATGAACTGGATGCTGTAGCCGAATTACCTGTCGAAAATATCCAGCGCCACCCGGCAGCTGATGATATGTATTATCTGGAAGAAGAACATCGTCCGGGCGAGTTAATGCCGGTGTTTGAAGATGAACACGGCACCTACATTATGAATTCCAAAGACCTGCGGGCGGTTGAGCATGTTCATCAGCTTACCCGCATAGGTATTGATTGTCTGAAAATAGAGGGACGCACCAAATCTCATTATTACACCGCACGCACCACCCAGGTTTACCGCCAGGCCATTGATGACGCGGTAGCCGGACGTGATTTCAATCCGCATCTCATCAGTGATCTTGAAGGCCTGGCCAATCGTGGCTATACCGATGGTTTTTATCAGCGCCATGAGTCCAATGAACTGCAAAATTACCGCCAGGCTGCTTCGCAAAACAGCAAAGAAATCTTTGTCGCCGAAGTGGAATATTACGACAACGACAGCGGCCTGTATCAGGTGCTGGCCAAAAACCGTTTTTGCCAGGGCGATGAACTGCACATGTTAACCTCGCAAGGCAACCACCGTTTTGAGCTGACAGAAGTCATTTCTGAAGCCGGAGAAAGCATGCAAACCGTACCCGGTGGTGGCTACCGGGTAAAAATAGCCTTGCCAGCCAGCGCAAATAGCCATACGCTTATTACACGATTCATACAGTAAAAATTAAGGGGCACATATGAACTGAAGTTTCACTGTTTTTTTAAGAATCTTGTTTGGCAAAAACCATTCATAAGCATGCTCATGCTACCGATAGAAATAACTTATA
>JAHXHF010000363.1 GCA_025656895.1 gamma proteobacterium symbiont of Bathyaustriella thionipta | reverse complement strand
TATTTTGCAAGCCATTGATACCGATGCTTCCGTCAGTGGCCATCGTATTGTATTTCGCGCAGGCGATTATCCCTTTCTCAGTTCACTGGTACGTAATCTGGGTTTTGGTATGGATGCCATGAATCGCAACTGGCGTACCTGGGTGATCGGTTTCAGTAACCGCAAACAAAAAAACCTGTTCGATGAACTGGGGCTGAAAGATTTTGATCAACAGGATATGGGCTTGTTGATGATCGGCATTATCTCTGCCTCTCTGGGACTTTTGGCGCTGTTTATGCTGCTGCGGAAAAGCCCGCTCAATGACCCATTGTTGAAAATTCATCAGCGTTTTCTAGCCCGACTCAAACGCCTGGATATTAAGGTAAAGGCCTCATCAGGACCGCTTGATCTGCTGGCGGCTATCCAATTGCGCAATAAAAATCTGGCAACGGCGGCCACGCCTTATCTGCGCCTTTATATGCAACTCAGATACGCTCAATTAAAATACACCGGCAAAGAGAAACAGCGTTTGCTTGAATATTATCGCCAGTTTGTTCGCAATGCCCGAACCTGACGGATATTATTTACCGATACAAAAAGACGAAAATATCTCACCCAGCAAATCATCTGAAGTGAATTCTCCGGTGATTTCGGACAAGGCGGTTTGCGCCTGACGCAGATCTTCGGCTAACAATTCACCGGCACTTTGCCCGTTTAGCGCATTTTTACCCGAATCAACAAATCGGGCAGCACGTTGCAAGGCATCCAGATGACGACGGCGGGCAATGAATTCACCTTCTGTTGAGGCATCCAGACCCATGATGTTTTTTAGTGCCTGTTTCAGATCATCCAGACCTTCTCCATCACGCGCCGACAGGCCGATTCTCCCATCATCCAAAGGTCCCGCAGGGGTTTGAGTTAAATCAATTTTGTTGCTGACCCGCAGCAGAGGAATACCATCCTGCTGACAAATGGCATCCGGTTCCGCATCTTCTGCAACCGAGTCATCGTATATCCACAAGATGCAATCGGCTTGGGTTAAAGCATGATGCGCCCGTTTTATGCCTTCTGTTTCTATTTTATCATCGGTTTTTCGCAAGCCGGCTGTGTCTAAAATATGCAGTGGCATACCATCAATCTGGATATGTTCCCGCAGTATGTCACGCGTGGTTCCGGGAATGTCGGTGACAATGGCCCGTTCACTGCCGGCCAATGCATTCAACAGACTGGATTTTCCCGCATTGGGTCGGCCTGCAATCACCAGGTTCATACCATCTCGCATAACTGCACCGGTTTTTGCCGAAGTAAGTACTCGCTTCAGGGAGCTATCAATGTCTGTCAAGGCCTGTTTTACAGGCCCGTCGGAAAGAAAATCGATTTCTTCTTCGGGAAAATCAATGGCGGCTTCCACATAGATGCGCAGTTCGGTCATGCTCTGCTGTAACTGTTGAATGCGTTTGGAAAACTCGCCCTGCAGGGTGCGGCTGGCCAATCGTGCGGCTTGCCGGGAAGTGCTGTCTATCAGATCGGCTATGGCTTCTGCCTGTGCCAGATCCAGCTTGCCATTGAGAAAGGCGCGTTCACTGAATTCGCCAGGGCGGGCATGGCGGGCTCCCAGTTGCAGGCTGAGTTGTAATAACTCATCCATGATGACCGGACCACCATGAGCCTGTAATTCAATAACATCTTCACCGGTAAAAGAGTGTGGGGCAGGGAAGTACAATAACAATCCCTGATCGATCTGTTCGCCCTGTTCATTATAAAAGCTGCGTAATTCAGCCTGGCGCGGAGTGGGCAGGCTACCGGCTATCTTTTCTGCCAGTTCAGCGGCACGCGGGCCGGACAGGCGAATAATGCCAACACCTGCACGACCGGCAGCGCTTGCCTGAGCTGCTATCGTATCTTTGGCGGACATTAGTTTAAGGGGTTAAACAGATAGTAACTGCTTACTTCGCTTCTTCTATACGTTTGGTAATCACCCATTGCTGGCTGATGGACAATATATTGTTTACCACCCAGTACAACACCAGACCGGACGGGAAGAAGGCAAAGAACACGGTGAATATAAACGGCAATGCCATCATCACTTTGGCCTGCATCGGATCCATGGGTGCCGGATTCAGTTTCTGCTGAATAAACATGCTGATACCCATAATCAGTGGCAGAATATAGTAAGGATCCTGAGCCGATAAATCATGAATCCAGAAGATAAACGGGGCCTGACGCAATTCCACACTTTCCAGCAATACCCAGTACAGGGAAATAAATACCGGTATCTGAACTACAATAGGCAAACAGCCACCGAGAGGATTGATCTTCTCGGTTTTATACATGTCCATCATGGCCTGGTTCAGGCGTTGTTTATCATCACCAAAGCGTTCTTTCAGGGCTTTCATGCGCGGTGCCAGTTTGCGCATATTAGCCATTGATTTGTAACTTTTTTCTGACAGCTTGTAGAAGGCCAGCTTGATTAAAAAGGTTAAGAATATAATTGACCAGCCCCAGTTTCCAAAAATACTGTGGATAAACTTCATGGCCCAGTAAATGGGTTGAGCCAATACGGTGAGAAAACCATAATCTACGGTTAAGTCCAGTCCGGGTGCCACTTCTGCCAGTTCATCCTGCAATTTGGGGCCGGCAAACATCAAGCCTTTGAATGCGGCCTGCTTACCTGGTTCTACCACCTGGTTTGAGCTGACTATACCGATGACATAACGATTTTGAGAAAGTGTCTGGGTAAAAAAGACATGTGTCTGGTCAGATGGAGGAACCCATGCGCCGAGAAAATAATGCTGCAACATCGCAACCCAGCCACCGCTAACCTGACGTTTAAGATTGGCTTCCAGCATGTCGGAAAATTCTATTTTCTCATAATGATTTTCCGGCGTATAAATGACCCCGCCCAGATAGGTATGTATGAATTTTGATTGTCCGGGTTCGGCTGCTTCAGTACGTTGAAACTGACGATATTCTTTCAGTTTAATATTCTGCGTACTGTCATTGACGACTTTATGCTCAACATCAACCACATAGCTATTGCGATGAAAGCGAAAAACTTTTTCTACTTTTATGCCGTCCTGACCCTGCCATTGCAGACTGAATTCCAGCGTATCCTGTCCATCCTGCATGCGGTAACTTTTGGCTGAAGCCATATACAAATTAGTATGACTGGGTACCTTTACAGCCTCTCCAATCAAACCGGATTGAGCTAAAAATAGATTCGGTGGCTGGTTGTTCATCAGCTCAAAAGGTTCGTCCTTTTTATCCAGTGCCACCGGGTAATCTTTCAGCCAGAGTTTTTCTATACTGCCACCCTGGGTATTTATTTCCAGCTTTAACAGATCGGTTTCTACCTGAATCATTTCACCTTTGCCTGATTCAGGTTTTAAAACCGAGGCCGTTTTTTTATCGGGAACATCAATATTTGGAATTTCATCGGAACCACTTGCCGGGCTAACCGTGGAGTTGGATGGCGTATTAATTTCTGTCTGAGTGACAACTTGTGGTTTAGGACCGTAGTCCAACTGCCATTGTTGATAGAGCAGAAAGCCGATAAAAAATAATGCTATGGTCAGCAGCAGGCGTTGATTATCCATTTTATTGATTCTTCTGTTGTTGCGGGTTTTCAGGAACCGGATCAACCCCGCCTTCATGCCAGGGGTGACAACGTGAAAGACGTTTCAATGCCAGCCAACTACCACGAATTGCGCCAAATCTTTCTATAGACGTAACCGCATAATGCGAGCAACTGGGATAATAACGGCAATGATTTCCCAACCAGGGACTGATCAGCAACTGGTAGAGCCGAATAGGGAGTATCAGGATTTTTCGCATAACTGCTGAATTTTAATCCAGTGCTGTTGTAATGAGGCAAACAGCCGGATATTGTCAAATTGATGCGTTTGTTTGCGGTTTAACACCACCAGATCACAGGCCGGCAAAGTAGCTGATGACAAGCGAAAACTCTCCCTGACAATACGCTTGATACGATTACGGTCTACCGCTCTGCGAGCGTGTTTACGGGCAATGGCCAGACCCAGACGTGAACAGCTGTGCTTATTCTTTTTGATCAGTATCATAAAAGCATCGTCTACTGATCGCTGAGGCCTGGAAAATACCGATTTGAACTGAGCCGCTGTTTGCAGCCGCTTATCACCACCAAATCCCAAGCGCCTTGAAGCGCTCTGCGACAACTTATGGTGTCAGTCTTTTACGGCCTTTCGCCCGGCGTGCGCTAAGCACTTTTCGGCCGCCGCGTGTGCTCATGCGCGCACGAAAACCATGTGTACGGGCTTTTTTCAGATTACTGGGTTGGAACGTTCTTTTCATGACTTCTATTATCCTGAAACTAAAATTATTTTTTGCGGAAAAAAGGCGAAGCAATATAGCTGTTTTTATGCCTGAATGTCAAATTTTAATCCATTCATACAGCTTTTCCCTGAAAAACTTATGCCCGTTTTTGCATGATTAACTGGCACAATGACGCCAAAAAATAGTATTCTTGTCGGACAAGTTCAGGGGTTGGAAAGCATTCACTTTTCAATCCTGGTGTTTCTTTACCATGACCATAAAGTCTTCAATAAACTTTCGTCATCATTTCAATGAAAACACCGATGCACGTTATTTAGCCTGCAGGAGGGTACCTGGGAATTAAGACCTATTGCGAAGTTGAGATTTTTTTCTCAAAACTCTCTTTCGTTATGCTCTGCATTCACTATCTGCTTTCAATTATGCTTAATTCAGTCCTGTTTTTTTCTGCTGTACTCCTGATTGATTCTCAATGAGCAGCACCCATACCTCTGATTTATGGTCACAGTGCGCCCATCAGCTTGAGGAAAAACTTCCTTCTCAGCAATTCAACACCTGGATACGTCCGCTGCAAGCCAATATTCAAAACAATACGGTGCGTTTATTTGCTCCCAATCATTTTGTTCTGGACTGGGTTAAAAAAAATCACTTTAAACAGATTTCCCAATTGCTGGCTGATCTTTCCGGAAATACCGCTATTCAGGTTTCTCTTGAAATAGGTTCAAGCACTCCCGAGCCTATCTCTGCTGCTGCTCCACAAAAGGCACCGTCTGCTACTTCACAGCCACCATCCTTTAGCATGCCTCAGGCAAGCAGCCCAAAGAGTAATGAACCAATATTGCACAGTAATCTCAACCCGGCCTTTAATTTTGATACCTTTGTAGAAGGTAAATCCAATCAACTGGCGCGAGCGGCTTCCATTCAAATCAGTGAAAACCCGGGCAAAACCTATAACCCTTTATTCATCTACGGTGGTGTAGGATTAGGTAAAACGCATTTGATGCACGCTGTCGGTAATATGATGTTGAAAAATAACCCCGCTTCACGGGTTATATACTTGCATTCAGAGCGTTTTGTATCCGACATGGTACGTGCCCTGCAACGCGGTGCTATTGACGAGTTTAAACGTCATTACCGCTCTGTAAACGCCTTACTGATCGATGATGTGCAGTTTTTTGCCGGTAAGGATCGTTCTCAGGAAGAGTTTTTTCACACCTTTAATGCGCTGTTTGATTCACAACAACAGATTATTCTTTCCTGTGATCGCTATCCAAAGGAAGTGGTCAATCTGGAAGAACGTTTAAAGTCACGCTTTGGCTGGGGACTGACGGTTGCGGTTGAACCACCGGACCTTGAAACAAGAGTTGCTATTTTAAAGAACAAAGCAAACGCATTGAATATTAACCTGCCTGATGATGTGGCCTTTTTTATTGGTAAACGCATCCGTTCCAATATCCGTGAACTGGAAGGCGGTTTACGCCGCATTATTGCTCATGCCGAATTTACCGGCAGCCCCATTTCATTAAAAATCACCCAGGATGCCTTGCGCGATATGCTGGCTGCCCAGGATAGACAGGTAACCATAGAAAATATTCAAAAAATTGTTTCTGAATATTTTGGTATTCGTTCCAGTGAAATGAGTTCTGCCAGCCGTACCCGTTCTATTGTCAGACCCCGACAGATTG
>JAHXHF010000204.1 GCA_025656895.1 gamma proteobacterium symbiont of Bathyaustriella thionipta | reverse complement strand
CTGTGTTCATCGTCTACCCTTTATTCAAAAGGATACACCCAATACCTTATGTAATTTCTAGAATCAAGCTGTTTTAAGCCCGATTGCCCTAAATATGGGGGCTCAATACTTGATGACGCTATCCTTCTCACCTATGATGATTAGTATCACCTGACTATCCGCATCCTATTAGCCAATACGCTAATCGTCATCGTAGATTATCCCGGCCTGTCTATCTGTTATTGTTGGCCAGCTTGAAAAACCTCAGCCGATTGGCATTGCTGACCACAGTGACCGAAGACATGGCCATGGCGAAGCTGGCAAACATGGGGTTGAGCAGCCAACCGGTCAGTGGAAAAAATAGCCCGGCAGCTAGTGGAATGCCGATGACATTGTAGATAAAAGCACCAAACAGATTTTGTTTGATGTTGCGCAGGGTGGCGGTGGAAATGGCGATGGCGCTGCTGACATTGATGAGTGAATTGCCCGCCAGGGTTATATCGGCATGTTCAATGGCTACATCGGTACCACTGCCGATGGCAAAACCGGTGTCGGCCTGTGCCAGTGCCGGGGCGTCATTGACGCCATCACCCACCATGCCAACTTTATGGCCTTGTTGTTGTAGCTGGTTGATTACTTGCAGCTTGTCTTCGGGTAATAATTCACTGTGTACGCTGTCTATGTTTAAGGCTTGTGCCACGGCGGCGGCGGTTTTGTTGTGGTCGCCGGTACACATGACGACTTGAATACCCAGTTTATGCAGGGCTTTTATGGCCTCTGCCGAGTCAGCTCTTATTTTGTCTTTTAAAATCAGTAAACCCAGCAACTGCTTTTTATCGGCTAACCAGATGGGGGTGCCGCCTTCTGCGGCTTGTTGATTAGCGCTTTGTTGCCAGGGGTCTGGTAATTCAATGTTCTGTTGAGCCATCAGCTTTTCATTACCAAGATAATAGGCTTTCTGTTCAATCTCACCTGAAATACCCAGTCCACTGAATGCCTGAAAATGGTTACAGTTCAGCGCACTAATGCCTTTTTCTTCGGCACTGTGTAGAACGGCTTCGGCCAAGGGGTGTTCAGAACCGGTTTCCAGACTTAGCGCCAGTTGCAGTAGCTGTTGTTCGTTGATCGATTCAGTACATTCAATATGGCTGATAGAGGGTTTGCCTTCGGTTAAGGTGCCGGTTTTATCCACCACCAGATGGGTCAGGTGTGATGCGCTTTGCAGGGCATCGCTGTTCTTAATCAATATACCCAGCTGTGCGGCTTGCCCTGTACCCACCATGATGGCAATGGGTGTGGCCAGCCCTAGCGCGCAAGGGCAGGCAATAACCAATACGGCAATACCGGTGGTAAAGGCAAAGGCCAGCTGCGGTTCGGGGCCAAACAGCCACCAGCTGAAATAAGTGATGATGGCGATCATAATCACCACCGGTACAAAGATGGATGAGACTTTATCAACCAAATTGGCAATCGGCGGTTTGCTCAACTGAGCCTGCTGTACCATGCTGATGATATGCGAGAGGGTGGTTTCATCACCCAGACGGGTGACTTCAATCATCAAACTGCCGTTGCTATTGCGGGTGCCACCGATGACTTCATCTTCTGCTTGTTTGGCTACGGATAAAGGTTCGCCGGTGAGCATGGACTCATCCACACTGGAATGGCCACTGAGCACGCGGCCGTCAATCGGTACGGTTTCACCGGGTTTGATACGAACCGCATCGCCGCGCCTTAATAAGGAAACCGGCAGGCTGATTTCCTGATCATCCAGCACCACATGGGCAGTTTTCGGTGCCAGTTGCACCAGTGCACCTATGGCTTCGCTGGTGATGCGTTTGGCACGGGTTTCCAGTGCGTGACCGAATTGTAGAAAGGCCAGAATGAGTACCGAGGCATCCAGATACAAATGATTACCTGTACCTGGAATAAAGTCAGGATCAATAATGATAATGAGCGATGATAACCAGGCGGCCGAGGTGCCGAGTGCAACCAGCGTATCCATGTTGGATGACAGATGTCTGGCTTGCTTAATGGCGGTTATGTAATAGTTTTTGCCACTGAACCACATGGTAAACAGGCACAGCAAAGCCACCGCGCCCCAAAAAACCTGCCCTTTGCCGGGGGAAAGATGTGGCAATAAATCCAGCATTTCTCCCGCCATCAGTATGGCGCCTACCGTGCCGGCCAGCAGGGCGCGTTGCCAGGCGTGGCGTACTTCAAGCCGAGCCGCTTCGGCTTGTGATTGATGCGGGTCTTCAAACTGTTCTTCAAGGGTGGCGTTAAAGCCTGCCTTCTTAAGTTGCAGCAACAGTTGTGCCGGGTGCAAGGATGTTTTCAGAGAGACCTTGAGTGCCTGATGCGTGCTGTTTTCAATTTGTATTTCTGTCCCCAGCTCATTTAATAATGATTTGAGCTGATCGCTGTCGGCGGCCTTTATTGTCAGCATCAAACGGTCTTGGGTTTGTCTGCTTTCGCTGATTTTAGCCGCGTAACCATGATCAATAATGGCGTTGACCACCGCTTTCGGATCACCAGCGCTCACCCAGGCCTTTTTTTCAATAAGATTTACTTTGGCGGAGGTGACGCCAGTAACCGACAGAATGGCTTTTTCTACATTAGCGACACAAGCCGAGCAGGTCATGTCGGTGACATCAATGGTATAGCGATCATCGTCCACTGTGCGCGTGTGGGTGTTGGCTATGGGTTTTGCATCATAGCCCTGGTCGATAATGGCATTGATAACGGCTTGCTCATCACCGCCTGTGATGGCGGCGGTTTTTTCAATCAGATTGATTTTGGCATCCGTGACAGCGGCAACCGATAAAATGGCTTTTTCCACGCTCGCCACACAGGAAGCGCAGCTCATGTCTGAAATGCTGATGTGGTAAGCGGCGGCTTGCGGACTTTGTTCCTGAGCGGCATTCATGACAGCAGCCGCTGGGGGAACGGGGCAACTGTCGGGAATGTCGGGTTGTGGTTTGGCCGAATAACCGGCTTGTTTGATGGCTTCAATCACCTTGTGCGGCAGGCCACCTGTGACCTGAACTATACCTTCATCAAGATCAACCCGAGCCGAAGAGACGCCGCTGACGCTCAAGCTGGCTTTTTCCACGGCCTGTACGCAGTGCTGACAGCTCATGTCATCCACCAGAATGGTGTAGGAGGAGGTTTTTTTATCCGTTGTGGAATCTGTCATGGCGTTGCTCTGTGTTGCTTTGCGGTGTCGGTGGCTCAGTCTGCAGCATAAGCGAACCGACATAAAAAATCTTCCGCGGATCGGGCGGGGGATTTGCAGCCACGACCGGGCAGAGCAAGCCTGCTTGTTGTATTTCCTGCCCGGTTCCGGCCATAAAAACCTATGGGAGCGCCTGATATTCTATTAGAATGCATCAGAACGTCCTGTTATCAACAGGCCATTACGCCCGGGAAGTGGTTTTCCCGAGAATTCGTACATTACAGGAATAAACAATGAGTATTCATCCATTGGCAGGCCAGCCTGCGCCCCCATCCATGCTGATCAATATCGCGGAACTTGTTGCGGCTTATTACACCCTGCAACCTGATGTTTCACAACAGACCCAGCGGGTAACTTTTGGTACTTCCGGTCATCGTGGCAGTTCTTTGCCGGGCAGTTTTAATGAGGCACATATACAGGCTATTACCCAGGCGGTGTGTGATTATCGTCAGCAACAGGGTATAGACGGTCCCTTGTTCATGGGGATTGATACGCATGCGCTGTCCTGGCCGGCGCAAATCAGCGCGCTGCAGGTACTGGCTGCCAATCAGATGCATGTGTGCATTGCAGCCGATTCCGGCTATACGCCGACACCGGTTATTTCTCATGCCATTCTCGGCCATAACCGGCAAGCGGAAAAACAGGCTGACGGTATCGTGATAACACCTTCGCACAATCCTTCCAGCGATGGTGGCTTCAAATATAACCCGCCTCATGGCGGCCCGGCAGATACGGATGTGACCGATGTTATCGAACAGCGGGCCAATGAGATTCTGCAAAATGCTCTGGCTGAGGTGCAGCTTATGTCGCCCGCAGACGCATTGCACAGTGAAACGGTGCAGCTTTATGACTATGTGACCCCTTATGTAGAGGATCTGGAAAATGTGATCGATATGCAGGCCATCGCGCAGTCCGGTATTCGTATTGGCGCGGACGCACTGGGGGGTTCGGGATTGGGTTATTACTCCGCCATCAAAGAGCGTTATGGACTGAATATGCAAGTTTTTCATGACAGTCTGGATTCAACTTTCTCTTTCATGCGCGTGGATAAGGACGGCAAGATTCGTATGGACTGCTCTTCACCCTATGCCATGGCCGGGCTGGTGGATATGAAAGATGATTTTGATATTGCTTTTGGTAATGATACCGATTTTGACCGTCATGGCATTGTTTGTAAAAGCATGGGTTTGATGAATCCCAACCATTATCTGAGTGTGGCCATTGATTATCTGGCCAAAAATCGTCCGCAATGGAAAAAAGATCTGGCTATCGGCAAAACGCTGGTCAGCAGTTCCATGATTGACCGGGTGGCAACCAGTCTGGAGCGCAAGGTGCAGGAAGTGCCGGTTGGCTTCAAATGGTTTGTGGATGGTCTGCTGCATGAGAAGATTTTTTTCGCTGGCGAAGAAAGCGCCGGAGCCAGTTTTTTACGCAAGGATGGCGGCGTCTGGTCAACCGACAAGGATGGCATCATCCTCAATCTGCTGGCGGCTGAAATTACTGCTAAAACAGGCCGTGACCCGGGTGAATATTATCAGGCGCTAACGGCAAAATTTGGCGCGCCTGTGTATGCGCGTATGGATGCTCCGGCCAGTCTGCAGCAGAAGGCTATACTGAAAAATCTGCAAGCCGAAGATGTTAAGGAAAGCCTGTTGGCCGGTGAGCCGATACAGGCCATTCTGACCAAAGCGCCGGGTAATGATGCGGCTATCGGCGGACTGAAAGTGGTGGCTGAGAACGGCTGGTTTGCCTTGCGCCCCTCAGGTACTGAAAATATTTACAAGATTTATGCAGAAAGTTTTATTGATGAAAATCATTTGCAGCGTATCCAGCAGGAAGCGCAGGCTATGGTTAAGAATCTGCTGTAGTAATAAGAAAAAACGTAACTACTCAACCATTCCAAGGAGATAAAATGTACTATTTTTCTGTTCAGATTCAGGATGATTTTGATGCGGTTATCCAGCGGGTAAGTGAAGCCCTGAAGGTAGAAGGCTTTGGTGTACTTACCGATATTGATGTGCAGGCCAGCATGAAAGCCAAACTGAATATCGAAAAAGGTCCCTACCGCATTCTGGGTGCCTGTAATCCACCCCTGGCGAATCAGGCAATTGATGCCGAGCCGGATATTGGCCTGCTGCTACCGTGCAATGTTGTAGTGCGTGAGAATGAAGAAGGCGCAATCACGGTCTCTTTTATGGACCCCGAAGCGGTTCTAACGCTGGTGGGTAGAGATGATATTGCCAAAATGGCAGCCGAAGTACGCGCCCGTCTGCTGCGCGTGAGTGACTCATTAAGTGCCTGAAATGTTAATAGTCGGGGAAAAACATGAAATTCAGTGTTGAAAACATGAAGTGCGGTGGTTGTACCAGTGCGGTGCAGCAAAAGCTGGAAGAAATGGACGGCTGCCAGTCAGCCCGTGTTGACCTGCCATCCAAAACAGCTGAAGTAGAGGGCGATATTGATGTTCAGCAGGCAATAAAAATACTGACCGAAGCGGGTTATCCGGCCCGTGTAATCGGCAGTTGAGTTTTTAGCCTGGAAAATACATGGGTCTGAATCATTATTTACCATAAATCAGCCCTTTTTTAACGTATTGAACCTTCGCAGCTAACCTGCCTCAGCTACATTTTTCGCTATCGTTAATTGCAGACAGTCATCAATTGCGAAAACATTCATCTTTGCCCTTGACCTGGAGTTGACTCCAGGGTGTATGCTCGCCTCATAACGCTTAAATAGTGTTTGAACGAAAACGATTAAACCCTAAGAAAAACAATAATCTATATACTGTTCAGTGGACTAAAGATTACCTGATTACCCCT
>JAHXHF010000276.1 GCA_025656895.1 gamma proteobacterium symbiont of Bathyaustriella thionipta | reverse complement strand
GTGGCCAAAAATGCAGGCAATTGACTGAATTCGACGGCGGGCGGGGTCATAGCCCCTCGAAAATAGCGAGTTTTCTGCCGGACACTATATAACGCGATATTTACTCAATCATCAATAGGCTGGGCTATTGATGATTGAGTAAATCCACGGCTGAACGACGATCCCGGCACGATCATCGCGTTCCCGGGTGAAGCATCCGGGTTGATTCCTTTTGCTGATTATCGCATATATCGGCATAGCTGGTTACAATGAGCGGCTTATTCTGCTGAAAATACATAGCGAACTCACATGAACCCTATAACAGCCCGCCTTGAGCGCATTCTGCAACAACGAATTATGATTCTGGATGGTGCCATGGGCACCATGATTCAGCGCCACAAACTGCAGGAAGAAGATTATTGCGGTGAACGCTTTGCTGGCTGGCCGGCGCGTTTGCAGGGCATGAATGATTTGCTGGTTCTGACCCAGCCGCACATCATACGGGGTATACATGAGCAATATCTGCAGGCCGGCGCGGATATTATTGAAACCAATAACTTCAATGCCACCGCCAGCGATCTGCAAAAATATCAGTTGTCTGAATTTGCTTATGAACTGAACTTTGAAGCCGCGCGGCTGGCGCGTGATTGTGCCGATCGTTTCAGCAGCGAAGACAAACCACGTTTTGTGGCAGGCGTGCTGGGGCCCAACCAGAAAACCGCCTCGGTGTCGGTGGATGTGAATGATCCGGGTGCACGCGCCATCCGCTTTGCCGAATTGCTGGAAGATTATTCCACCGCAGTACGAGGCCTGATAGAAGGCGGGGCAGACATTATCCTGATTGAGACCGTGTTTGATACGCTCAATGCGAAAGCCGCCATTTTTGCGGTCAAACAGGTTTTTGCGGAAACCTCGACTGAATTGCCCATCATGATTTCCGGCACCATAACCGATGCTTCCGGCCGTACCCTGACTGGACAGACCGCCGAAGCTTTTTATAATTCGCTGCGCCATGCCGAGCCTTTATCGATCGGCCTGAATTGCGCTCTTGGGCCCAAAGATTTACGCCAGCATGTGGAAGAAATCTCACGCATTTCTGAATTTAATGTCAATACGCATCCCAACGCGGGTTTGCCGAACGAGTTTGGTGAATATGATCTAACCCCCGCGGACATGGCGGCGCATATTCGTGAATGGGCGGAAAGCGGCTTTCTGAACATTGTCGGCGGCTGCTGTGGCAGCACGCCGGAACACATCAAAGCCATTGCCGATGCAGTGGCCGATATAGCGCCACGAAAAAAACCGGCTATTCCGGCGGCTTGCCGTCTGGCGGGTCTGGAGCCGCTGAATATTGACAAGGACAGTCTGTTTGTCAATGTGGGTGAACGTGCCAATGTGACCGGCTCGGCCAGGTTCAAACGCCTGATTCTGAATGAGGAATATGAGCAGGCGCTGGATGTGTGTCGCGCGCAGGTGGAAAGTGGCGCGCAGGTAGTGGATGTCAACATGGATGAAGGTATGCTGGATGGCAAAGCCGCCATGCAGCGTTTTCTCAACTTGTGTGGCAGTGAACCGGATATTGCGCGTGTTCCTTTTATGATTGATTCCTCCAAGTGGGAGATTATCGAAGCCGGTTTGCGCTGTGTGCAGGGTAAAGCCATCGTCAACTCCATCAGCATGAAAGAAGGTGAAGATAAATTTCGCCAGCAAGCGATGTTATGTCGCCATTACGGCGCAGCGGTCATCGTGATGGCCTTTGATGAAAGCGGACAGGCGGATACGCAGGCGCGCAAGGTGGAGATTTGCACACGTGCTTATCGTATTCTGGTGGATGAACTGAATTTTCCGGCCGAAGACATTATTTTTGACCCGAATATTTTTGCCGTGGCCACCGGTATTGAAGAGCACAATAATTATGGCGTGGATTTTATTGAAGCCACGCGCCAGATCAAGCAAACACTGCCGCATGCGTTGATTTCGGGCGGTGTATCCAATGTGTCTTTTTCATTTCGTGGCAATAACCCGGTGCGCGAAGCCATTCATGCAGTATTTCTGTACCACGCCATTAAAGCCGGCATGGATATGGGTATAGTGAATGCGGCACAATTGGCGGTTTATGATGACTTGCCGGCTGAATTGCGTGACGCGGTTGAAGATGTGGTATTGAATCGTGACCCGGAAGCGGGTGAACGATTGGTTGAAATTGCTCCCCGTTATGCCGGCAGTGGCGCGGCGACGCAGGAAGTGGACGACCCGGAATGGCGCAAATGGCCGGTGGCCGAGCGTTTACGGCATGCTCTGGTAAAAGGCATTACCGAATTTATAGACCAGGATACCGAAGAAGCGCGCCAGCAATTTGCTAAAACCATCGAGGTCATCGAAGGGCCGTTGATGGATGGCATGAACGTGGTAGGCGATTTATTCGGAGCCGGTAAAATGTTCCTGCCGCAGGTGGTTAAGTCCGCACGCGTCATGAAAAAGTCGGTCGCTTATCTGGATCCTTTTATGGCAGAAGAAAAAGCTGCCTGTGGCGCGCACACGGAAGGTCGAATTCTGATGGCCACGGTCAAAGGTGATGTGCATGACATTGGCAAGAATATTGTCGGCGTGGTGCTGCAGTGTAACAACTACGAAGTGATTGACCTGGGCGTGATGGTGGCGGCAGAAACCATTCTGCAAAAAGCACAAGAGGAAAAGGTCGATATCATCGGCCTGTCAGGATTGATTACACCCTCGCTGGATGAAATGGTGCATGTAGCCAAAGAAATGCAGCGTCAGGGTTTCGAGATTCCACTGATGATTGGTGGCGCGACCACTTCCAAGGCCCACACAGCGGTCAAGATTCAGCCGCAATATGAACATGGCGCGGTCTATGTGGCCGATGCTTCGCGCGCGGTGGGGGTGGCATCCACCTTGCTGTCGGCGCAACAAAAACCTCAATTCCTGCATGAGCTGCGAGAAGAATATGAACAAATTCGCCAGCGCAGAGCCGCTAAGGACGAGGCCAAAAATTTGATTCCTGTTGATGTGGCCAGGGCTAACCCGGTGGCTATTGACTGGCAGAATTATCAGCCGCCTGTTGTTAAAAAACCGGGGCTGCATGTACTGCATGATATTGATCTGAATCTCATCACACCCTATATCGACTGGACTTTTTTCTTTCATGCCTGGCAGCTGAAAGGACGCTTTCCAAAGATTTTGCATGATGCGCAAAAAGGTGAAGAAGCGACCAAACTTTATGCCGACGCAACGACTATGCTGAAGCGCGTCATAGAAGAAAAATGGCTGCGCGCCAACGCGGTTGTAGGTTTGTTTCCGGCCAATAGTCAGGCTGATGATGTTGTTGTCTATCAGGATGAGGAGCGTAAGCAAGTGCTTACTACGCTGCATTTTCTGCGTAAGCAGGGAGCGCAACCCGAAGGCCGTTTCAATGACTGCCTGGCTGATTTTGTGGCTCCGCAGGAATCCGGCCGGCAGGACTATATCGGTGGTTTTGCCTGTACCGCCGGTATTGGTATTGATGACAAGGTGGCCGAGTTTGAACAGGATCATGATGACTACAACGCCCTGATGCTGAAAGCGCTGGCCGATCGCCTGGCAGAAGCGCTGGCGGAATGGCTGCACCTTAAGGTTCGCACAGAATACTGGGGGTATGCCAGGGATGAGGCGCTGGATAATGAGGCTCTGGTGAAAGAACAATATCAGGGTATTCGCCCGGCTATGGGCTATCCGGCCTCACCGGATCACAGTGAAAAAGATTTGTTATGGGACTGGCTGGGTGCGCAGGAAAATACCTCAATCTGGTTGACCGAAAGCAAGGCCATGGTGCCAACGGCTGCAGTCAGCGGCCTGTATTTCTCGCATCCTGAATCACGTTATTTTGCAGTCGGGAAACTGAACAGGGATCAGCTGGAGGATTATGCCCGGCGCAAAAACAGGCCGCTTGAACAGGTTGAAAAATGGTTGTCCCCTAATCTGGCCTATGACACATAGCATAGATATGGCTGACTTACTGAATATTGAATATTTTCTGCCTGCGTCCTGACTGACTGCAGCGGATGGTTTTTGAATCATGAATACGGCACTGCAGTTTATGCACCTCTTTCTGCCAGCCGGGTTTTAAATGGGACAGATGGGTGGGTATTGAGTGGGAGGCAACCGATGTAACCTCTCCGAATTCTTCTTCTGTCTCCTGAGAAGCTGGCTGAGCCGCCGAATTCGAGGTCTGCGAGCCGGGTAACCAGGTAATGCGGTTTTTATAAACCAGAGCAAAGCGACCGTCAGGCTGGAAGCCGGATAGAATGGATTTAACCTTGTAGCCAAAATGCATGCCATCTCTTGCACCTGTTTGCTCATCCGAAAGGCAAGTGAGCTTATTGCCTCGGGTACTGCAATGAGTACTCATTGAAGGCAGAAAAATAGCCGGCTTGCTCTTTTCGGTCCAGCGGTTCTGGCTGATCAGTTTCTGTGTATCCGGCTTTTTCTTTTTAACCGTAGGCACCTTTTTTTGTGCCACCGGTTTTTTGGCTGGTTTTTGTTTTGCAGCGGGTGCCCGTTCCGCAGAACGGCTCCGGGAGGTTACAACACTGGCCGAGCTAGTCTGTGGGGAAGAAGCTTCGGCTACAGCTTGTCGAGGAATATCCGTGGCGGGCGGGGTTTCAGCTGATTTTACCTTCGCAATATCACGCCTTAACTGAGCCATGTCTTTTTCGGCAAGCTGGCCGCTGTATTTCTTGGCAAGCGCCTTAAGCTGCTCGGCTTTTTTCCTGTCCTGTTTTACACCCTGACCCACAGCATACATACCGGAGAGTAGCGATAATGCGGGTGAATAGTTCTGTTGTGCCGATTTTTCAATCCAGGCGTGAGCCTTTATATAATCTTTTTTCAGCCCCAGTCGACCAAAATAGTAAGCATTTCCTATCTGGTGCTGCGCGCGTGCATTGCCCAGCTCGGCCGCCTTGCGGTACCAGCGCAAGGCCTCGGCCGGGTTGGCGGCTGTATCCAGCCCCAACTCGTAGCTTCCTGCCAGTTCATAACAGGCCAGAGGGTTGCCGTCTTTGGCCATGCGTTGCAAACGTTGAAAGTCGGCACTGGTTGCGGCAACAACAAGACCGCTGCCGAGCAGCAATAAGACCAGCAGCAGGAAGAAGCAAAACAGATCGGGGCGAACCGGTATTTTGTCAGGTGCCATAAGGTGTGTGCCTGCTTTAGAAAAAAACAGCCGAATACTTACTCTCTTAAGTTTCGGACAAACTGCAATAGGGTGCAACCCACCTGTTTCCCTGGCATGTTGCTTTTGCATGATCAGAGGGTAAGCCCCTTTGAGTAGCGGTCAGTATGCTACTTTGCCGGGTATGAGTCTAGACCAGATTGTGGTTATGTTCCAGGTGTTGTACAAGGATACTGATGGCCTGTTTATCGACCATCATCATGAGCGGGGTATCATTCCACTGCATGTTATTTTTTCGCAGCCAGTGGCACATGGCGGCTTCATCAGAGGCAAACTTTTTATCCAGCAGGTCATAAAAACGCAGCAATAAGAGAGCCTGCTGCCAATGAATAGATTGAGGTTTCAGGTATTGTTCGGCATTGGCCAGTTGACCAATATCCCGGCATTGGTAATTCAATATTCTGGCCAGTTCCGCATGATAAAAATGCAGGCTGTTACTGATTTGCAGGATGGCGCGGGTCAGCAGTTTGGCGTCCGGCTGCTGTTGTGCTAAAGCCAGTGATACAGGGTCGGGCATGACTATTTCAGATTGTTCCTGTGTTGGCAGGGCCTAGCTAACCGCAGAAATCAGCCGGGCTAGCGTTCAAAAATGCTTATATACACTTATAAACTCACATTTTCCGCCCATCAGAATATTTATCAGTACAGGCATTCAGGTTACAGTAGGCATCTTGCGTGGGTATATAGGATATGAGGCATCATATGACAGATCGGCAGATTTTTCATTACGAGCATTTAGCAGGATGGCGCGGGTCAGCAGTTTGGCGTCCGGCTGCTGTTGTGCTAAAGCCAGTGATACAGGGTCGGGCATGACTATTTCAGATTG
>JAHXHF010000134.1 GCA_025656895.1 gamma proteobacterium symbiont of Bathyaustriella thionipta | reverse complement strand
TACAGGCATTATAATCTTTAGTCCACTGAACAGTATATAGATTATTGTTTTTCTTAGGGTTTAATCGTTTTCGTTCAAACACTAAATAAAGTATTGCCTTGGTATTCATTGATCGTCGGGGTTTATTATCAATCCAATAGCACCCCGTTGCTATTTTGCGGCAAGCAAAAAAACAAGACCTGAACACTCCTCCTTAACATATTCAGAACAGGTCAGCCGTCGAACATTTCCCGCCAATGGGTTCTATTTGCAGGGTCACATGGGTAATTTAAAAACCGTGGTCTGTCCCCAATGCCAGTAAAAAATCAAAGCGGCGACACTAAAGGGTGATGTCCTGGGTAGTGAGTCATTCCATCAGAGAATTGGGCAGTTGATGGATCAAGAGACAAAATTGGGTACGCATGGCGGCGGTCGAAAAAGTGAAGACTAGCATAATCAAGTAGGCTAATCCCTTGTTTCCGCAGGTATGTTCACTCCCACTCCATTATCAATAAGCCATTTTCAGCTTTTGTATTCAATGGCTTAGTTTCCTGCTAAATGGAAATACCATGAAAACTACCATATTCAGAAAATGCTCGAAAGAATCGCCAATTTTTTACAAAACCGCATCCTAAAGTAACACAAATTTTTTTCACTCAGGCCGTCTCCACAGGGTGTCCCTCTAGCTTCCACTCGGGTAAGCCTCCATCCAGACGCCGGGCTTTTACACCTTTATCTCGTAGTTTTGCTACAGCATCGAAAGCCAGCACACAGTGGGGCCCACGGCAGTATGCGACTACTTCCTGCTCAGTATCCAGCTCATCCAGATGCTTTTCCAACTCGCCTAGCGGAATGTTGATGGCCCCTGGTAAGTGGCCCGCTTCAAACTCCTCAGGTGGGCGTACATCCAGCACGGAAACCAGCCCTTCTCGAACCCGCTGCAGCAACTGGTCTGCAGGCACCGGTTCCAGGTCATCTTTCACAGTAAGGTAATCTGCGACCAGCCGGTTGACATCAGCCAGGTGACGTTCTGCTACCTCCCTCAGGGAACCAAATAGCGCGGATACATCCATCCCACTCAAGCGGTAGTAGACCTTGTGGCCCTCCTTGCGATTAGTGACCAGACCCGCCTGCCTGAGTTGCTGCAGGTGTTGTGAGGTATTGGCTACGGGCAAACCTGAAACCTTCGCCAAAGCATCGACACTTCGTTCGCCCTGCGCCAGAAACTCTAGCAATTCAAGGCGGTTGCCATTACTCATCGCCTTGGCGACCCGTGCAAACTGGTTGAAAAGCTCGTGTTTGAAATTATTGGTTGACATATCGACCTATCCGTTTAGAATTCTATTATTCAATAGAACTATTGAATTCATAACTATTAACAAATTATAGCAGTTTTATTATTGGAGGAAAGCGGAGTATGAACTGGAATGACTGGATACTCGGGAACGAACTCCCCATTCGCCTGAGCTTTTTCTTCGGCATATTTGCTGTCATGGCGATATGGGAAATTGTTTCACCCCGCCGCGCACTCACCGTTTCCAAAGGCATTCGTTGGGCCAACAACCTCGGCCTGGTCTTTATCAACAGTTTTGTCCTGCGGCTACTGTTCCCTGCCGCAGCCGTGGGGGTCGCCGTCACTGCTGACCAGCAGGGATGGGGGCTTCTCAACCTTTATAACTTGCCGTTTCCTGTCGCGGTCATCATGGCCGTTGTGGTGATGGACTTCGTTATCTGGCTGCAACATGTGATGGTGCATGCCATACCCGTGTTGTGGCGTTTGCATCGGGTGCACCACGCCGACCTCGACTACGATGTGACGACCGGCGCTCGATTTCACACCCTTGAAATCATCCTCTCCATGCTGATCAAGTTCGCCACCATCCTGCTGCTGGGCCCACCGGTTGTGGCGGTGGTGATTTTTGAGGTCATGCTTAATGCCACGGCCATGTTCAATCACGGCAATGTCAAATTGCCCGCTGGCCTGGATCGTGTATTGCGCTGGTTTCTGGTCACCCCGGACATGCATCGCGTTCATCACTCGGTCGAGGATGACGAAGCCAACAGTAACTTTGGTTTCAGTCTGCCCTGGTGGGATCGATTATTTGGCACCTATCGGGATCAACCCAGAGATGGCCATGAGGGCATGACGATTGGCATCCACCACTACCGCAACCCGAAAAAAGTTAACCAACTGCCGGGCATGCTGGCCCTGCCTTTCATCGGCAAGATCTCGGGCTATGCCATTAATCGCCGCGAATGGACGAGTAACGATGAAAAGTAAAGCACTCCGCTGGTTGCTGTTTATGTTGTTATTAACCGCCATAGTCCTAGCATTTTTCTACCGCGATCAGTTGGACACAGTGGCATTGCAACAGTGGATCGAACAGGCTGGTTCAGCTGCTCCCCTGTTATTCATGCTCATCTATGCCATCGGTACCGTTTTGTTTCTGCCCGGATCTGTGATGACTTTGGCAGGCGGTGCCCTGTTTGGCCCCATTCTTGGTACTTTTTACAACCTGACTGGCGCGACATTGGGTGCTGTACTGGCCTTTGTTATTGCCCGCTACCTGGCATCCGACTGGGTGGAAGAAAAAACCGGGGGCCGCTTGAAGCGGCTAAAAGAGGGTGTGGAGAATGAGGGCTGGCGTTTTGTTGCCTTCGTACGCCTGGTGCCACTTTTCCCCTTCAATCTGCTCAACTATGCGCTGGGATTGACCCGCATCCGGTTCACCCATTATCTGATAGCCACCTATGTCTGCATGCTCCCGGGCGCTATTGCCTACACCTATCTGGGCTATGCCGGCCGTGAAGCAGTAGCGGGCGGTGAGGGGCTGGTGCAAAAAGGTCTGCTGGCATTGGCATTGCTGGCGGCAGTGGCCTTTTTGCCACGTATCATCAGTCACCTTAGGCTGGGGCCCACACTGAGCATTGACGAATTACACCAGCGCCTGATCAGCGACAGTGCGCTTGTGGTGCTGGATGTCCGTAGCCCCGGGGATTACGAAGGTGAACTGGGCCACATCCAAGAGAGCCGGAATATTCCCCTGGAAGAACTCGGAGCACGTCTGCCTGAGCTGGCCCCTCATCTGGAAAAACCGATTGCATTGATCTGTACCACGGATCGCCGCTCCAAAAAGGCGGCACAGCTTCTAACCAAACAAGGTTTTGCTGATGTCCATGTGATACTCGGCGGAATGAAGCAATGGAACGCCCAATCACTACCTGTTCAAACGACCGCGAACACGGGATGACCATTACCAGGACATCGACGACCTCACCATCTATAACGCAGGAGCCAATTATGAACACACTGATCCTATTGAATGACCCGCCCTACGGCACGGAACGCAGTTTTAACGGGCTTCGTCTGGCCAAGGCATTGAGCAGTGCAGAATCGAAAGTCACCGTATTTCTGATGGCCGACGCGGTGGTCTGCGCGAAACTCGGTCAGAAGGTACCGCAGGGATTTTACAACCTGGAGCTGATGTTAAAAAGTGTCGCGCGCAAGGGCGAAGTCCTGCTCTGTGGTACCTGCATGGATGCCCGCGGCTTAACCGATGACGAGATTATTGAAGAGGGCAAACGCAGCACAATGCCGGAACTGGCCGAACGGACTCTGGCAGCGGACAAGGTGCTGGTTTTCTAAGATCAGCAAGCATTTGCTGAGTTTCTAACATGAACAAGCAATATTTGATGATTTCAACAATTAACCCTGAGAATTAACCTGGAGGATAACGGCTGTGAAATTTTTTTTAATATTATTTTCTGTACTTTTAATGGGTAATGCCCATACCGAAGAGGTCACGCTCAACACGTCCGGCCTCACACTGAATGCTAATCTGGAGAAGGCGGATAACTGGCCGAAGGGTCCAACACTATTGATTACGCACGGAACGCTTTCGCACAACAAAAGTGAACTCATTACCGCATTACAGGAACTGTTCCTGGAGAATGAAGTCAGCTCTCTGGCTATCAACCTTAGTCTGGGTCTCGATAACCGGCACGGTCCCTATGATTGCACCACACCCCACACCCACAAACACGAAGATGCTCTACTGGAGATCGGTCACTGGCTGGACTGGCTGAAAAAGCAGGGATCGCAACAGGTGATTTTGCTGGGCCATTCACGCGGCGGTAACCAGACGGCCTGGTTTGCAGCCGAACAGGATGACCCTGCGATTAAAAAGGTGGTGCTTGTGGCGCCTCAAACATGGAGCCCGGAATATGCCGCCAAGGGCTATGAGAAACGTTATGCCAAGCCCCTGGCCCCGATCCTGAAAAAGGCGCAGTCATTGGTCACTGACGGCAAGCCGGGCACGCCAATGGCACATACCGATTTCATCTACTGCAAGGAGTCGACCGCCACGGCGAATGCATTTGTTTCCTACTATGCACCTGAGCCACGAAAAGACACCCCCTACCTGTTGCCAAAAATCAGCAAACCGGTTCTGGTATTTGCCGGTACGGAAGACCAGGTCGTCAAAGAGCTGGACAAGATTCTTGCACCCATGGCAGAAGATCGCACGATTGAAATTGAAGTGATGGACGGTGCTGATCACTCATTTCGTGATCTCTATGCAGAAGATCTCGTCGAACGTGTCGTCGAGTTCATCGGCGAATAGCGCGTAGCAACGATGATCACTGATCCGGCATCCTATGAAGCCTGGTACCATACTTCACGTGGGCGCTGGATCGGTGATATCGAGTTTGATTTATTACTGAAACTGATAAGGCCTGCAGCGGGTGACACCCTGCTGGACGTCGGCTGTGGCACAGGTTACTTCAGCCGTCGCTTCGCGCAACAGGGTTTGTCCGTTAGCGGAATCGATCCCGACCATCATGCGATTGATTTCGCCAAGCGGCAGACAAGTAATATCACTTATCTTCCCGGAAGTGCGCTAAGGCTCCCTTTCCCTGACCGGGCATTCGACCACAGCGTTGCCATCACCAGCCTCTGTTTTATAGAGCATCCACAGAAAGCATTGTCCGAGATGTGGCGCATTACCCAACACACCCTGACGCTTGGACTACTGAACCGCCACAGTCTCCTCCACAGGCTCAAACAGGGGCACGGAAATTATCAGGGCGCTCGCTGGGACACAGCTTATCAAGTCATGAACAACTGGGCTCCACAGATCACTCCCGCTGCAAAAAATATCACCGTGCGCAGCGCCCTTTTTTTTCCTCAGGGGAACAAGCCAGCCCAATGGGCCGAAGCATGGCTGCCTAACCGCATACCCTGGGGTGGTTTCCTGGTGATCAACCTGGAGAAATAACAGAGACACCCCCATGGACGAACGAACCGACGAAATCGAACAAACAGCCAACGCGGAAGAGGATACACAGGGCAGGCTCTGGCCTTCCCTCGGCTACACCCAACAGGTCGAGGCGCTGAAGGAGGCTATAGGCAGTAAGGTTTATCTTGTCGAACTCAAACCGAATGCAGTCCATATCGGTATCCATTTTTCGGATACCGCCTATGAACTGCTGGGCGTGGTCGATTTCCCACGGCCGGATCCGATAAAGGGGATCGCGCCCCATTTGATCCTGCTTGAGGATGGCAGGGGCGTCAATCTCGGGAGCATCCCACGAATCACCGTGCAGTCACCGTTTAATCCGCCTGATGCCCATATTCTCTATCAGGACAACTTCCTGATGCAGCGCCTCCTGTTCGGTGAACGGCGTCTGAGCAAAGCCTCAATTGCCGCGACATCCCACGCATTGCTTGGCAGAATTCTTGGTAAGGCCGTGGGTGAATCGATCAGGGGGAGCCGAAAGGCTATCCCTGATCCAGATGCGTCCACCCGTAGTACAGCAGTGAAGAAACTACGACAAAAGCCATGACTCCCCAGGTGAACTCATGTCGAACCTCAATATAAAGTGATAGTGACGAACAAGAATGTTCTAATGTCGTGGGAGGCAAGAAGAAGGTGAGACCATCGGTCGAGAAGCTGGCCTGGGCCACGCCGAAGATAACTAGTGTCCGGCAGAAAACTCGCTATTTTCGAGGGGCTATGACCCCGCCCGCCGTCGAATTCAGTCAATTGCCTGCATTTTTGGCCAC
>JAHXHF010000309.1 GCA_025656895.1 gamma proteobacterium symbiont of Bathyaustriella thionipta | reverse complement strand
CCCATCTGGATTTCCAGCATCTGGCGCAGGTGTACGATAAAGCCCATCCGCGCGCTAAAAAATAGTCTGTTACGAAGTAAGCAGAGTGCTTGTAAAAATAGGCATGGCATCCAGGCGTCCTATCCTGTAAAATCCGCCCGACGCTGGCGTAGCTCAGTTGGTAGAGCAGCTGATTTGTAATCAGCATGTCGGGGGTTCGACTCCTCTCGCCAGCTCCAAATTAAAAGACTTAGTCTAACCGGCAAATCTTGTTTGTATCCAAAACACCCCTCATCAAAACAAGATGCCGGGGATTCGTTAATCAGCCTTCGGATGCGTTGTTTGAAGTTCCGCTTCTTCCGGACCGAGCGTGTTATCAACCTTCACGTCATTATAAATCTCATTTGATTTGTTCCTGGTGGCATCCCAGGCTTCTGCGCTACCTTCTTTGGTGGCGTCCCAGGCTTTGGCGCTGCCTTCTTTGGTTGCATCCCAGGCCTCTGCGCTGCCTTCTTTGGTGGCATCCCAGGCTTTGGCACTGCCTTCCTTAGTGGCATCCCAGGCCTCTGCGCTTCCTTCTTTGGTGGCATCCCAGGCTTTGGCACTGCCTTCCTTAGTGGCATCCCAGGCCTCTGCGCTTCCTTCTTTGGTGGCGTCCCAGGCTTTGGCGCTGCCTTTCTTTGTCGCTTCCCAGGTTTCATCGGCTTTAACCGCCGTCGCATCCGCCAGATTATGGGCCGATTCTGTCCAGCCGGGCTTTTTCGCTTCTGTAGTGGTGCTTGAGTTTTCCGAGGTGGCTTGTGATTCGCTGTCACAGGCTGCCAGCAACAATACACTGCAAATTAATACAACAAGACCTTTATTCAATTTCATCAGTTCGCTCATTTTATAATCTCCCTGGCTTCACAATGTAATAGCAGTACTCTTGCGCCTATTATCTATCAAGCACCCGGCGATACCAACTGCTGATTTCAACACGAAAATAGTTGCTTTCCGTTCAGGCAGGCAGCTGATCGGGTCTGGCTGAGACCGAGTCTAAACGGTATGATGCAGTTCCATCACTAGCACTTTTCCCGGAAACCCGGCCATGTCTCAATCCGATATCAGCTTACAACCCGTCATTCTTTCCGGTGGATCAGGCACCCGCCTTTGGCCTTTGTCGCGCCAGGCTTACCCCAAGCAATTTCATCATCTGGGCTTTGAAACCACCTTATTGCAGCAAACCGCTCAACGCCTGCTTACTCTTCCCGAAGATAATTCCTGCCACTTGCTTGACCCTTTGGTCGTGTGCAATGAAGACCATCGTTATATGGTGGCGGAACAACTGCGGCAAATTGATATGTCTGCCGCTGCCATACAATTGGAACCCCAAGCCCGCAACACCGCACCGGCGCTCACTCTAGCTGCTTTACGCGCACTCAAAGACGGGCAGGACCCCATTTTACTGGTCATGCCGGCTGACCATCTTATCGCCGACCAGACACAGTTTATAGACACCATTGGCAAGGCTCTGACTAGCGCGGAGAAAGGACAGGTCATCACTTTCGGCATAGTGCCCGACAGCCCGCAAACCGGCTTTGGCTACATTCAGCTGGGAGAACAAAGCAAGCCAGGTATTCATAAGCTGAAGTGCTTTGTGGAAAAGCCCGATCAGGCCACCGCGCAGCATTATCTGGACAGCGGTGACTACCTGTGGAACAGCGGTTTGTTCATGCTGCGCGCATCGGTCTGGCTGACACTGATTGAACGCTATCGCCCGGCCATCGCCAAAGCCGTAAAAGAAGCCTTTCAGGCCGGCATCAGTGATGGTGATTTTTGCCGGGCTGACCAACAACATTTTGCTGATTGCTCCTCGGAATCCATCGATAACGCAGTGATGGAACCGCTGTCGCAAGATTCACGGGGGCTGGCTGCCCTGGTACTGCCACTGGATGCCGGCTGGTCTGATATTGGTGCCTGGTCATCATTCTGGGAAGCACGCCCGCACAATGAAGACGGCAATGTGGAAAGTGGCGACATCATCGCCATTGATACCAGCAACAGCCTACTGATGGCGCAACAGCGTATGCTGGCTACGCTAGGTGTGGATAACTTAATTGTGGTGGAAACAGCGGATGCAGTGCTGGTGGCCGATCGCTCACGCGCCCAGGATGTAAAAAAGATTACCCGGCACCTGCAGAGCGAGCAACGCCACGAACATGTTTCCCACCAGCGCGTATACCGCCCCTGGGGGAATTTTGAACCCATAGACGAAGGTTCACGTTACCAGGTCAAAAGACTGCGGGTAAAACCGGGAGCATCGCTGTCTCTGCAAATGCATCACCATCGTGCCGAACACTGGATTGTGGTCAGCGGAACTGCCCGGGTTACCTGTAATGAAAAGGTTTTTCTGCTCAGCGAGAATGAATCCACCTACATCCCGCTGGGCAGCAGGCACCGGCTGGAAAATCCCGGCTCGCTCACGCTGGAAATTATCGAGGTACAATCCGGCGCTTATCTGGGCGAAGATGACATTGTGCGCTTCGAAGATATTTACAATCGTAGCGGCTGTGACTGACAAAAGCCCCCGTTTACGCTATTCTTGCGGGTTTTTCAGCAGCAGGAATTATCATGGGATTCAAATGCGGCATCGTGGGTCTGCCCAACGTAGGCAAGTCCACACTTTTCAATGCACTGACACAGGCCACCATTCCGGCTGAAAACTTCCCGTTCTGCACCATAGACCCGAATGTAGGCATTGTTCCGGTGGCCGATCCCCGTCAGGATGTCATTGTTAGCATTTCAAAACCGCAAAAGGTCATCCCCACCACCATGCAGTTTGTCGATATTGCCGGACTGGTGGCCGGTGCATCCAAAGGCGAAGGCCTGGGTAATAAATTTCTTGCCAATATTCGTGAAACCGATGCCATCTGCCACGTTGTACGTTGTTTCGAGAATGACGACATTGTACATGTAGCCGGAAAAATTGACCCCATATCCGATATTGAAGTCATCAACACCGAACTGGCACTGGCCGATCTCGAATCCATCGAAAAAGCCCTGGCCAAGGTCGCCAGACAAGCCAAAACCGGCGACAAGAGCATCATTGCGCACAAAACATTGCTGGAAAAAGTAGCCGCCCATCTGAATGAAGGCCTGGCCATTCGCACTCTGGAACTGGATGAAGATGAACAGCAACGGCTGTACGAACTGCATTTACTCACCATCAAACCGGTACTCTATATTGCCAACGTAGCCGAAGACGGCTTCTCCGACAACCCGGCACTGGCCGCTGTAGAAAGCCATGCCGACAAGGAAGGCGCACAGGTGGTAGCTGTTTGCGCCGCTATAGAATCTGAAATTGCCGAACTGGATGATGCCGACAAACAAGACTTCCTGAATGATCTCGGACTGGATGAACCCGGTCTGGATCGCGTGGTACGCGCCGGTTACGCCCTGCTCGGCCTGCAAACCTATTTTACCGCCGGCGAAAAAGAAGTACGCGCCTGGACCATCCCGGTAGGCGCCACCGCACCGCAGGCCGCCGGCGTGATTCATACCGATTTTGAACGCGGCTTTATCCGTGCCGAAGTGGTCAGTTATGATGATTTCGTTGCCGCTAAAGGCGAACACGGCGCCAAAGAAGCCGGAAAACTACGCTCGGAAGGCAAGGAATACATCGTAAAAGACGGCGACATCATCCACTTTCGCTTCAACGTTTAAATCTGTCAATACGTAATTCTATTGACTTTTCAGTGGATACTCGGATAATTGCACATCCTTTCCAGCAGTATCTGGCTACGTAGCTCAGTCGGTTAGAGCGACGGACTCATAACCCGTAGGTCGGTGGTTCAATTCCACCCGTAGCCACCAATTCATCATTCTTTAAAGCCGTTAAATCACTGATTTATCGGATTTTTTATTATCTTCTCTCATTCCATACCCCTTTTTTCCAAAGGGAGAGAAGGAAGGCGAATACTCGCACAGCCTGGAAGCATGAAAACGAGGCAATGTTGCCGCGCAAAGTTGAAGCCCGGCGGCTTAATAATTATCGATGGTATAACCACCATTACTTTTTGGAGTTATGGTTCCATAGGACCCAGTACCATAGTCATAGCGGTTGTAACCGCCTCCAGCTTTCGGTGTTATATCACCATATGTCCCTGCACCATAATTGTAAGTGTTGTATCCACCACCGGAACGAGGAGTGACCCTGCCATAGGCTCCTGTCTGATAGTTAAACGTATCATAACCACCGCCCAATCCCGGAGTTACATCGGAATAAGCACCTGTATCATAATCGTAACAATCAAAGCCACCGCCTGCGCGAGGTGAGCAATCCGTTCCTGCCATTGCGCTACTTATTGAAAGTAGCATAAGACTAATCAGTAAGGTTGAATTTTTCATTTGTCCTGAAAGCAATTGATTCTCCTATTGGTGTCTGAAAAGCCTCCCGCTTTCGGCACAGAAATTAATGCAGCCATTCCCAAAATATAAATGTGCATAAATCTGCTTGTTCGAGTCTATTTTACAATGACCTCAGGCTCATTCCATGAGCCAGCAAGAATATATTTTCTCCCGTTCCTACGGGTACAAACGAGGAAAAGGAACAGCTGCAAGATTTATAGCCCAAAGTACTGTTTTATGCCAGCCAGTACACTTGCAGTAGCCACAGATGCCAGTATTAAGCCCATAACCCGACTGATGATACTGGCTCCACTGTTCCCGATGAAGCGATAGATCCAGCTGGCCGCCAACATCAGAAGAAGAACGACGAGTAATACGGAAAGCATCATGGCGGCCGTTTGCGTCTGTTCCCAAAGATTAAACTGGTTGTTTTCAGTCAGTAAGACAGCAGCCAGCATCGCGCCCGGACTGGCAATGGAAGGAACGGCCAATGGGAAAATAGCCGTCTCAGCGACACTCTTGACCAGTTTGACTTCCTGATCGGGTTTGCTGTCGCCAAAGATCATGGTAAGAGCAAACAGAAACAGCACAATGCCACCGGCAATCTGAAATGCCGAAAGTGGAATATCGATAGCCGTGAGAACAGGTTCACCGGCCACAATAAAAAACAATAAAATCATGGCCGAAACAAAGGTTGCTTTTAAAGCAATACGTCTCTTTTCTTTTTCGTCATATTGTCGGGTGACGGCAATAAATACCGGCACGGTCCCAATCGGGTCAATAACGGCAAAAAAGAAAATAAACGTTGAAATCAGGTCAATCATGACTAACCTTGAAAATTGTTAACCGAAAAAGAAAAGCCACCTTACTCTGAAACCAGGGATTTGGGTATTATCCAGAAAAAATTTTTCTCGTTCCCACGTTTTACGTGGGAATGCATATGGATTATGAGTCTTGTTAGTGTTCTGGAAAACCACCTGAGTTAGGGCTTGTGTATTTCATTGCTTGCATTGTGCTGACGGTAGGCTTGGTATGCATTCCCACGTAGAACGTGGGAACGAGGGAAGAACGGAATCTTATCGTGTAAAAAGAGAAAGGAATCTGACTTATGGGACGCAGCCGCTACAAATTCGGAAACCCGCAGCAAGCACACTTCATGACCTGCACGGTGCTGCACTGGATACCGGTATTTACCCGACCGCAAACGGTGAAGATTCTACTGGATAGCCTGCGTTATTTGCAGACCCATGATGGATTACGTCTGTACGGCTTCGTTATTCTGGAAAATCACCTGCATCTGCTGGCGCAAAGTGATGACATTGCACACAGCATGGCACGCTTCAAATCCTATACCGCACGGCAACTGATTGCCTGGTTGAACGAACATAAGGTCAAGCGAGTGCTGGATCAGCTGGCTTTCTATAAAAAGGCTCACAAGGATGATCGTGCTTACCAATTCTGGCAGGAAGGCTTGCATCCTGAATGTGTTGAGAATGAGGCTGTATTACGGCAGAAGGTGGATTATATTCATCGTAATCCTGTAGACAGGGGTTATGTAGACAAACCGGAACACTGGCGTTATTCCAGTGCGCGGGATTATCTGGGAGAGCCGGGATTGCTGGATATATTTAAAGAGTAACTACTCAGCGTACTTTATCAAAAATTCCAGCTCACTGAGTAAATGCTGGCAATTGCCCTATAAATACCAACGCCAATGCTTCAGA
>JAHXHF010000225.1 GCA_025656895.1 gamma proteobacterium symbiont of Bathyaustriella thionipta | reverse complement strand
AGAAAAGGTCGAGGCATTGCTTCCCTGGAACATGAAGGAAGTATTATTCTGAAATGGGGTTAAGAGGGCTGATTCTTTGGCGCTTACATTACAGCAGGAGTTTCCAGTCCTAAAAAAGCGCTATTGGGGCCGACATTTTTGGGCGATAGGGTACGGTGGTTGGTCAACAGGGAATATAACGGATGAAATGGTTCAAGAATATTTGGAGCATCACCGTAACCCTTCAAATAAAGATAATAGTAATATGATCCTTGAATGACATGGGACTTTCAGTCCAATCCCAGCAACCTATGCACTTTAGTGCATAGTCGTTGAGTTATTGCTGCCCTGGGCGCTGGCCGTGTGCTATTCACGTTCCTTGCTCCGGCTACATACGCCGGCGGATATTCTGCTGGGCGGGCTGCAGGGGCTGTTACTGGGTTTTATCGGCTGGGCCCTGACGCAATACCTGAAGCGCCGCTTTGCCTTACCGCAATCCACGCACTGAACGGTCTTAATCACAGCGGGACGCGTAGCGGTGTCGGTGTTACAATTTGTCAAAGTTCAGGAATACAGAGAGGGTTTTATGGCTGGTCATAGTAAATGGGCGAACATCAAGCATAAAAAAGCCGCCAACGATAAAAAACGCGGCAAGATCTGGAGCAAACTGATCCGTGAAGTTACCGTGGCAGCACGTCAGGGTGGTGGCGAGATTGATGCCAATCCACGTCTGCGTCTGGCCGTGGATAAGGCATTTGCCGCCAATATGCCCAAGGACACGGTTGATCGCGCGGTCAAGCGTGGCGCCGGTGGTCAGGAAGGTGAAAACTACGAAGAAATGCGCTATGAAGGTTACGGCCCCGGTGGCGTGGCAGTGATCGTTGATTGCATGTCGGATAACCGCAATCGTACCGCCTCGGAAGTACGCCATGCCTTTACCAAGCACGGTGGCAATCTGGGCACGGATGGTTCGGTGGCCTATATGTTTGAAAAGCAGGGCGTACTCAGCTTCGCACCGGGCGCTGATGAAGATGCCATTATGGAAGCCGCACTGGAAGGCGGCGCGGATGATGTCGTTAGCAATGATGACGGCTCCATTGATGTGCTGACTTCGCCGGAAGAATTTACCGTTGTCAAAGATGCGCTGCAGCAAGCCGGTTTTACACCGGACAATGCCGAAGTTACTTTCAGTGCCTCAACACTGGCGGAACTGGATCAGGATACGGCCGAAAAGCTACTGCGTATGGTGGATACGCTGGAAGATCTGGACGATGTTCAGGATGTTTATTCCAATGCCGATATTTCCGATGAAATCATGCAGTCACTTGGCTGATTTTGGCTAGCCTGCGCATTATCGGCATAGACCCCGGTTCACGCATAACCGGCTGGGGCATTATTGAAAGCAACGGTTTCAAGTCCCGCTATGTGGATTGCGGCTGTTTGCGCTTGTCCGATGCCAGCTTACCAGTGCGCCTGGGCGAAATTTTTACCGGTGTTTCCGAACTCATACAGCAATATCAGCCGGATGTGATGGCCATTGAAGATGTCTTTATGTCAAAAAATGCCGCTTCCGCGCTCAAGCTGGGGCAGGCCAGAGGCGCGGCAATTTGCTCGGCGGTCGCCACCGGCATGGATGTCTCCGAATACAGTCCAAGGCGTGTCAAACAGGCGGTTTCCGGTTTTGGCGCGGCCGATAAATCACAGGTACAGAATATGGTGTGTCTGTTGCTGAATCTGAATATCAAACTACAGGCCGATGCCGCCGATGGTCTTGCGATTGCCATTACGCACGCGCACGGTGGCGGCTTCAATACAGCCTCTTTCAACAGGCACAGGAAACAGGCATGATCGGCCGCCTGACCGGTAAGGTGATCGACAGGCAGCCGCCCATGCTGCTGCTGGATGTGGGTGGCGTTGGCTATGAACTGCAAGCCCCTTTATCCACCTTCACTCATCTGGATAAGGCCGATGAAACCGTGGTTCTGCATACTCATCTGATTGTGCGGGATGATGCCCATCTGCTGTTTGCCTTTGCCACGCTGCAAGAGCGCGATATGTTTCGCGGTCTGCTGAAAATCAATGGTGTGGGTGCCAAAATGGCGCTCGGCATTTTGTCGGGCATGACTGCGGAAGAACTGTGCCAGTGTGTGAATAATGGTGATATTCACAGCCTCACCCGTTTGCCGGGCATCGGCAAGAAAACCGCTGAACGTCTGATTGTGGAAATGAAAGACCGCATTGGCAAACTGCTGGGTGATTTGCCAGCGGCCAGCGGCCAGCCTGCCAGCACCGGCAGCCGCGCGCGCGAGCCACTGGCAGAGGCGGTAGAAGCCCTGATCGCTCTGGGCTACAAACCGGCCGATGCCAGCCGTATGGTACAGGCGGTCAACAGCGACGGCCTGCGCAGTGATGAAATTATTCGTCTGGCCCTGAAGTCCAAAAGCTAGCTATGGAACGCAACCCGGAAATTGACGCGCAAGCGAATGGCCCGGATGATGCCATTGATCGAGCCATTCGCCCCAAAAGTCTGTCCGACTACACCGGCCAGCCGGTGGTGTGTGAGCAGATGGATATTTTCATCAATGCCGCGCGCGGCCGTCAGGAAGCACTCGACCATGTACTGATTTTCGGCCCGCCGGGACTGGGTAAAACCACCCTGGCACATATTATTGCGCATGAAATGGGCGTAAACCTGCGCCAGACTTCCGGCCCGGTACTGGAAAAAGCCGGTGATCTGGCAGCCCTGTTAACCAATCTTGAACCGCACGATGTTTTGTTCATTGATGAGATTCATCGCCTCAGTCCGGTGGTGGAAGAAATACTCTATCCGGCACTGGAAGATTATCAACTGGACATCATGATCGGCGAAGGCCCCGGCGCGCGTTCGGTCAAGCTGGACTTGCCGCCTTTTACCCTGGTGGGCGCGACTACTCGTGCCGGACTGTTGACCTCTCCCTTGCGGGACCGTTTCGGTATTGTGCAACGGCTGGAATTTTATTCCACCGAAGACCTGGCCACCATCGTAAAGCGTTCCGCCGGAATTCTGGATATAGAAATGGATGCCGAAGGCGGCAGCCAGATTGCCTGTCGTTCTCGCGGAACACCGCGCATCGCCAACCGTCTGCTGCGGCGTGTGCGTGATTATGCGCAGGTACGCGCGCAGGGAAAAATTAATGCCGAGGTGGCCGATCGGGCGCTCAATATGCTGCACGTGGACAAAAGCGGCTTCGACCAGATGGACAGAAACCTGCTGCATGCGGTTATCTTCAAGTTTGATGGCGGCCCGGTGGGAGTTGATAATCTGGCTGCCGCCATCGGTGAAGAACGCGGCACCATCGAAGATGTGCTGGAACCCTATCTGATTCAGCAGGGTTATCTGATGCGTACCCCGCGCGGGCGTATTGCCACCAACGCCGCCTACCAGCACTTCGGCTTGCCGGTTGAAAAAAAGAGCGCAGAAGTTGAAGCGGACCTGTTTCATCCATAATCTGAACTTTATACTCTAAACCATGTCTTTGATGAACGATCTACCAGAAAACCTCCCGGTATTCAGCTGGCCTGTCCGAGTCTATTACGAAGACACCGATGCCGAAGGCGTGGTCTATTACGCCAATTATCTGAAGTTTATGGAACGCGCGCGCACCGAATGGTTGCGCCATCTGGGATTTGAACAGGATGATCTCACGCAGCGCTTGCAAGCGGTGTTTGCGGTGCACCATGTGGATATTCATTATCTCAAACCCGCGCTTTTCAACCACCTGCTGAATATACAGAGTACGATGAGCGAGATCGGCAGAAGCAGTCTCACGTTTGAGCACAAAGTTATGCTGGATTCGGCGGATGATGTTTTTTGTAGCGCACACATCAAAGTAGTCTGTGTGAGCACCGATAACTTTCGACCAAAGCGTGTACCACAAGAAATAAGGGATGCATTACATGGGCAGTGAAATATCGTTGGCACATCTGGTACTGAATGCCAGTGTAGTGGTGCAATTTGTGATGGCGCTGCTGCTGCTGGCCTCCATTATTTCCTGGACCATGATTTTTGACCGCGTACGCATTTTTAAGCACGCCCGTATTGAGGCGGATGATTTTGAAAACAAATTCTGGGCAGGCGGTGAACTGAGCCAGTTATACCGCAAGCTGGACAGCAGCCAACAGCAGGGTATGGCGAGTATTTTTGTACATGGCTTTCGTGAATTTGCGCGTCTGAGTGAACATAAATCGGTTGACGTGGCCGGTCTGGTAGGGGGCGCGCAGCGCGCCATGCGGGTTGCGTTTGCGCGTGAAATGGATCAACTGGAAAGCCATTTGCCGTTTCTGGCTACGGTCGGTTCCACCAGCCCCTATGTAGGTCTGTTCGGCACGGTGTGGGGCATTATGCACGCTTTTACCGCGCTGGCCGACGTCAAACAGGCTACGCTGGCACTGGTAGCTCCGGCCATCGCCGAAGCACTGATTGCCACCGCTATGGGTTTGCTGGCGGCTATCCCTGCGGTCGTGGCTTATAACCGTTTTGCGGCCGAGGTGGAAAGGCTGGGCGGTCGCTACGATAATTTTCTGGAAGAATTTTCCAGTATTTTACAGCGTCAGGCCTACGGATAATTCAGTATGGCTTACAAGCCCAAGCGCAAAAAACCCATCGCTGAAATCAATGTAGTTCCCTATATTGATGTCATGCTGGTGTTGCTGGTGATTTTTATGATAACCGCACCCTTGCTGACCCAGGGTGTCCGTGTCGATTTGCCGCAAGCCACGGCCGAACCTTTGCCGCCACAGGATATTCAGCCGGTCATTGTCACGGTGGATGCGAAAGGGCTGTTTTATATTGATCTGGGCAACAAAAACGAAGCACTCAGCGGCGCGATGATTCGTGAACGCATCCGCAAGATATTGCAGCAAAAACCGAATACTCCGGTCATGTTGCGCGGTGATCGTGATGTTGCCTATGGTGCGGTGGTAGATGCTATGGTGGAAATGCAGGCAGCCGGCGCAGCCAGTGTCGGTCTGGTAACAGAAACCCCTGAAAGCTGACAAAAGCGGAACCTTTACGCATGTTTGGCAGCATCAAAAAAAATCCGACCGCTTTTGCGCTGGCATTGCTGGCACATGTGGTGATACTGGGGTGGTTGCTGTTTTCCATCGACTGGCATGATAAGCCGGATCATGGCGGCGCTAAGGAAAAAATAGTATCTGCAACCCTGGTGGACAGCAAAGTGCTGGACGCCGAAAAAAAGCGTAAACAGGCCGAAGAACAGGCACGCAAGGACGCTATAAAGAAAAAACAGCTGGCCGCGCAGCAAAAGAAACGCGCCGAGCAAAAACGCAAGCAGGAAGCCAGGCGCAAGGCCGAGGCAAAGAAGCAGGCAGAAGCCAAAAAAAGAGCCGAAAAAAAACGCGCTGAAGAAGCGGCGCGTAAAGCCAAACTGAAAAAACAGCAGCAAGCCAAAGCCCGCAAAGAAGCCGAACTGAAAAAACAGGCCGAGAAAAAGCGTAAACAACAGGAAAAAATCGCGGCAGAAAAGAAACGTCAGCAGCAAGCGGCTAAAAAGAAAGCCGAAGCACAACGCAAGGCGGATGAAAAACGCCGTAAACAAAAGGCGGAACAGGAAGCGGCTTTACGCGCCCAAATGGCATCCGAACGCGAGCAGTCTGAAATCGGTCGTCATGTGGCGGTTATCGCCAGTCAGGTGGAAAGAGCCTGGTTGCGACCGCTGGGAACTCCTGCCGGTTTACACTGCACAGTGAAAATCCGTATGATTCCGGGCGGTGAAGTGGTATCGGCCCAGGTGGTTCAAAGCAGTGGCAATATACCCTTCGACCGTTCTGCCGAAGCCGCTGTACTCAAAGCCTCGCCGCTGAGTGTTCCCAAAGGCCCGTTATTTGAAAAATTCAGGCAGATTAATTTTAACTTCAGCCCGGATCAATGAGCGCCAGCTTCACTCGCTTCATGCCTTGTGATCTTTGCTCATTACCCGGCTTGGCATTGGTACGCCGCATACTGTCATGAATGTAGAGCAAGACAGGCAGACGGTCATACGCTGTCGTGATGTTAAAAAAAACGTAACTACTCAGCGTAAATAATAAAAAAAATTGCTTGACACGCTTTTGTCGCTATTTTGGGGTTTCCAACCAGCGTGGCTGGCGATAATA
>JAHXHF010000378.1 GCA_025656895.1 gamma proteobacterium symbiont of Bathyaustriella thionipta | reverse complement strand
GATCCCAAGGCTTGCTTATGTTGCACTACGTACACCTCCAATGCCTCAGCGGTTGTTGAGCATGGCTGAGCCATGGGGGTAATCAGGAAGACTTTTGCAAACGCTGGAAAATACCCAAAGATTACCGTGATCTGGCTTTGCTTGTTTGCCGTTATCACCTGCATTATCATCGTATTGAAGAATTGCGCTCCACTACCTTATTGAAAGTCTTTTATGCGCTGGATGTTTTCCGCCGTCCGCAGCGTTTCAAACAATGGCTGCAAGCCTGCGAAGCAGACGCCAGAGGGCGGGGAGGCAATAAAATGACTTCACAAAGTCACCTCTGGCAAAAATTGTTTACTGCGGTTTGTGAAATACGGCTTGACCCTGAAGAAATCAGTCAATTAAGCGGCTTACAAATAGCCGAAAAGTTACGCCGTCAACGTTTGCGGGCTATTCGTGAAATCCGTGCGCGTTAATATCCTGTTTTTTCCTGCCCAATGCCACCCCGCATTCAATCACAATATGAATAAAAACCTGTTCCTGTATGGATGAACTTGCCTTGAATTCAAGCCCTGTACGCATTAAGGTCGAGGGTATTCTGTGTGGCAATGGCATGCTGCGCGTGCGCAAAATTCTTCAGTCACTCGATGGCGTCACAGCCGTGCACATGGATCTGCGTACCGCTGTGCTACAGTTTGAAGGTGGCACAGAGGCACAGGCCATAAAAGCCTTGCTGGACGCAGGTGTAACAGCCAGTCCGTTGTCCGCAGGCGATCAGGCTGATTGTTCCGCATCATAAGGCATTAAAAAATGAATAAAAAACCACTGCGCATTGTTTTACTCCTGTTGCTTATTGCAGCCGCTGCCGCTGGCTGGTGGTACACAAAGCAGCATGATGAAGTGGATGCAAGCCGTCTTCTGCTATATGGCAACATTGATGTGCGCGAAGTGGATCTGACCTTCAATAACAGCGAGCACATTGATCAGATAGTGGTACAGGAGGGTGACCGGGTTAAAAAAGGACAGTTGGTAGCCACTTTGCACACAGCACGTTTGCAGGCTCAACTATCGGCGGCACAAGCAAAAGTATCCGCGCAGCAGGCGGTGGTGGCACGTTTTCTGGCGGGCAGCCGGCCCCAGGAAATACGCAAAAGCAGGGCAGCTGTAGCCGCTATTCAGGCACGTCTGGACGACGCGAAGATCACCTATCAGCGCACCCTGAAACTGCAGAAAGACAAGGCGGTTTCCTTACAGGATCTGGATGATGCCCGTGCCGGACTGAATACCGCTAAAGCGGATCTGAATGCAGCAAAAGAAGCCCTGGCATTAATGCTGGAAGGCCCGCGCGAAGAAGATATAGCCGAAGCCCAGGCCATGTTGAAAGTGGATGAAGCGCAACAGGCGCTGGCGAAAGAGGTACTTGATGATGCCCGCTTGTACGCACCTGCCGATGGCATTATCCGCAACCGCATTCTGGAACCGGGCGATATGGCCTCGCCGCAGAAACCGGTTTTGACGCTGGCGCTGACTAATCCGCTGTGGGTTCGAGCCTACGCACCGGAAACTATATTAGGCAAACTGCATCCGGGTATGCGGGCCGAAGTTTCAACAGACAGCTATCCGGGTAAGGCTTATCAGGGCTGGATCGGCTTTATTTCACCCACCGCTGAGTTTACCCCCAGGAATGTGGAAACGCCTGATCTGCGCACCCGGCTGGTGTATCAGGTTCGGGTATACGTGTGCAACCCGCAAGATGAATTGCGTCTGGGTATGCCGGCCAGTGTCAGCATCGATCTGCAACAATCCAGATCCTCGGCGGAGCAGCCCATATCTGATTGCCCGCAGCCAACCCCTTGAGGTGAATACTTCCACCACGCCATTGCGGATGAACGCTGTCAGCAAAACCTTCCAGGCCGGTGGTTTGCAGGTTAAAGCGCTGCAGCAGGTGGATATACAGATTAAACCGGCTCAGGTAACAGGCTTGATTGGCCCGGATGGCGCTGGTAAAACCACCCTGATGCGGCTGGCTTGCGGTCTGTTGCAAGCTGACGAGGGTAGCATCACGACACTGGGTATTTCCGTGCAGGATGATCCGCTGGCGGTACAATCCAGCATTGGCTATATGCCCCAGCGTTTTGGCTTGTATGAAGACCTGAGTGTGCAGGAAAATCTTGATTTGTATGCCGATCTGCAAGGCGTAGAGCCTGCCGTTCGTGCCGCCCGCTACGAAGAACTGATGCACATGACCGGGCTGGCTCCTTTCACGCAACGTCTGGCCGGGCGCCTGTCGGGTGGCATGAAACAGAAGCTGGGGCTGGCCTGTACGCTGGTGCGCCCGCCTGAACTGCTGTTGCTGGATGAGCCCACTGTGGGGGTTGATCCGGTTTCGCGGCGTGAACTCTGGTCCATTATTGATCGTCAGGTGAAACAGCAGGGTATGAGCGTATTGCTGAGCACCGCCTATCTGGATGAGGCCGAGCGCTGTGATGAAGTGCTGCTGATGCACGAAGGCCGCAAGCTGGGGCAGGGCAGCCCGGCCAGTTTCAGCGAGCCCATGCGCGGACGCACTTTCCATGTTCATGTGGCCGGTTTGAGTAAACGTCATTTGCAAATGCGCCTGAGCCAGCTGGACAGCATTGTGGATGCCATTATTGAAGGGGAGCAGGTGCGTGTGGTCAGCAAAACAGCAGGCCAGCCGGATTTGTCCTCCATCGGTATTGATGAAGAGCGTGTACTAATCAGGGCGGCCGAACCTCTGTTTGAAGATGCTTTCATCGCCACCTTAAAAGCCACACAAAGCGATACACATCTGGCTAAAATTGTTCGTTCCGGCCTGGATAGCCTGGCCGATAATCCAGCCGTTACTGCCGGTGAAACTGTGATTGAAGTGGATCAACTGCAACGCCGCTTCGGTGATTTCCTGGCGGTTAAAAATATCAGTTTCAAGGTGCAGCGTGGCGAGATATTCGGCCTGCTGGGAGCCAATGGCGCGGGCAAATCCACCACCTTTCGTATGCTCTGCGGTCTGCTGCCGGTTTCAGCCGGACGGGTGCAGGTAGCGGGGGTGGATTTACGCCATGCAGCGGCTCAGGCGCGCGCCCGTCTGGGCTATATGGCACAGCGTTTTTCATTGTATGCAGACCTGACCGTGTTGCAGAATTTACGTTTTTTCAGCCGTGCCTACGGGCTTTCACGTGCGCGTGCCAAAGCTCGTATTGAATGGGCATTGCAAACTTTTGAACTGAGCCATTACGCCAACAGCAGCAGCCGTGATCTGCCACTGGGTTTCAAACAACGTCTGGCAATGGCCGCCGCCCTGATGCATGAACCGGATATTCTGTTTCTGGACGAACCCACCTCGGGCGTTGATCCGCTGGCGCGCCGTGAGTTCTGGCAACGCATCAATACACTGGCCGAATCCGGTGTCACTATTCTGGTTACCACGCATTTTATGGATGAGGCCAATTATTGTGATCGGCTGGTGATCATGGCGGAAGGTGAGGTACTGGCAGAAGGCACACCGGCTGATATGAAAGCCCGTTTTCGCAGCACCCAACAACCGGATCCCAGTATGGAAGATGCTTTCATCGGCCTGATTGATGAACACGAAAAACAACGCCGGGAACAGGCCGCATGACACCTTCGCGGCTGAAGCGTATGCGTCTGCGCGGCATGATTCGCAAGGAAAGTCTGCAGATTCTGCGCGACCCTTCCAGTATTGCCATTGCCTTTGTACTGCCGGTGGTCTTGCTGCTGCTGTTCGGCTATGGGGTATCGCTGGATGCGCGCCGCATACCGCTGGCGATGGTGGTGGAGCAGGCCGACAGCAACACGCAAAGCCTGATCGCTGCTTTTCAGCATTCCGAGTATTTTCAGCCACAGTCATTTGACAGTCTGCATAGCGCGCAACAGGCGTTTGATCTGCGCGAAGTGTACGCCATTGTGTGGTTACGCAATGATTTCAGCGAACGCCTGTTATCACAAGGTGATGCCCCCATCGGGGTTATCGTCAATGGCGTGGATGCCAATCAGGCGCGTATAACCGAAGGCTATATACAAGGTGTGTGGCAATCCTGGCTGGGCAGTTTCGCCATGGCGCAGGGCATCGCACTGCATCAGCCGGTTGTGATGCAGCCACGCATCTGGTTCAACGCCGAGGTCAGCAGCCGCAAATTCCTGGTGCCGGGGCTGATTGCGGTTATTATGACACTGATCGGCGCCATGCTTACCTCTATGGTGGTGGCGCGTGAATGGGAACGCGGCACCATGGAAGCCCTGATGGTAACCCCCATTCGTATTGGCGAACTGGTGATCGGGAAACTGTTTCCTTATTTTATTCTCGGCATGGGCGGCATGTTGCTGAGCGTGGCCATGGCCGTATGGCAGTTTGATGTGCCTTTACGCGGTTCCCTGTGGGCGCTGATGCTGGCTTCTGCTTTATTCATGATGGTGGCACTGGGAATGGGGCTGTTGATTTCGGTGGTCGCCAAAAATCAGTTTGTGGCGGGACAAATCGCCATTATCGTCACCTTTCTACCCGCTTTTATTCTGTCCGGCTTCATTTTCGAAATCAATTCCATGCCGGAAGCCATCCAGTGGATTACGCACATAGTTCCGGCGCGTTATTACGTAGCCATCCTGCAAAGCCTGTTTCTGGCTGGTGATATCTGGCCCATTCTGCTAAGCAATAGCGCCGCGCTGCTGCTGCTGATGTTGATTTTTCTGGGGCTGGCGCGCAAAAAAACCCACAAACGGCTGGACGCATGACCACATCACTGCGACGTATATTTGCACTGGCCATCAAGGAATTGCTGGCCATCCTGCGCGACAATAAAAGCCGCATGGTATTGATAGGTCCGCCCATCGCGCAGTTGCTGGTTTTTGGTTACGCTGCCAGTTTTGATCTCAATCACATTCCAATTGCCATTTATGATGAAGACCATGGTGCAGCCGCACGCGAGTTGATTGCAAAAGTGGTGGCTTCAGAACATTTTGAACAGGTCAGCCTGATTGAACAGGACGCGCAAATCGCACCACTGATTGACAACAAGGAAGCATTGATGGTGATGCATCTGGACAGCCGCTTCAGCCATGACATCAAGGCCGGACGCAGTGCTCAGGTGCAGCTGATTATTGATGGTCGCAATTCCAATACCGCCTTGCTGGCACTGGGTTATATGCGCACGATTTTTACCGATTTCAATATAAGCTGGGCGCATGATCATGCACTGCCAATGCCGCCATCGGTACTCAAGATTCGCCCCTGGTACAACGAAAACCTGTTATCACGCTGGTTCATTGTACCCGCCATTGTGGGCCTGCTGACACTGGTTGTTACCACCATTGTAACCGGGCTTTCAGTGGCGCGTGAACGGGAAGCCGGCACCTTCGACCAGTTGCTGGTCACACCCTTCCGGCCGGTGGAAATTCTCATCGGAAAATCCATTCCCGGCATTCTGATCGGACTGCTGGAGGGCAGCTTTATCCTGCTGGTGGCTATTTACTGGTTTGATGTGCCACTGCGGGGCAGTGTGGCCGCACTCTATGTCGGCATGTTTCTGTTTCTGCTATCCGCCGTCGGCATAGGCCTGATGATTTCATCACTGGCCGTCACCCAGCAACAGGGCATACTGGGCGCTTTTCTGTTTCTGGTGCCCGCCGTCATTCTATCCGGCTTTGCCACCCCCATATCCAATATGCCGGAAATCGTGCAGCAACTTACCTACATCAACCCCATGCGCTATTTTCTCATCATACTGCGCGGCGTATTTCTGGAAGGCGATTCCTGGGAACTGTTACTGGATCAATACTGGCCCATGGCCATTATTGCGGTTGTCACCTTAAGCATGGCCGGCTGGTTGTTTCGGCATCGTATGAACTGATAGGATAAACGCACTATAAAAACAAAAAAAGGTAAAAACCAGGCATGAAAAACCGTGGTTTTTTCGAATAGACCCAGCAAGAATATACACTTTGACCGGTTGTAAATTAGCAATGAGTTTAACAAAATTGTTCGTTCCCATTCTTGTAATTTTCATTTTAATAATGACATCTCTTGTTTTATCCATTTTTATTTTCGGAAGAGATGTTGTTGGACAATTTATAAATAATTTTTGTAACTACTCAGCGAAAATAACACAAAAAAGTGCTTGACACGATTTTAGCGTTATTTTTACTTTTTTAATTGCGCAACTGGCGACC
>JAHXHF010000302.1 GCA_025656895.1 gamma proteobacterium symbiont of Bathyaustriella thionipta | reverse complement strand
GGGAGTCAAAACAAAACGTCTAAAAGCAGGCTGGGATAATGACTATTTGCTGCGGGTAATCAATGGATGAATTTAAGTCCGATTGCCCTACCTGGCCAGCAAGGAGAAGGAAACTACTGATGCCTGAATACCAACAATTATTCAGCCGTAGCGCTGAAGCCCTGCTCGCCGGCGAGATCATTTGTAACTACCGTACCCCGGAGATACATGCTTTTTTGTCTGAACAGGCCAATGAAGTAGAGATGGAAGGCTTCCTGCGTAAGATTGGCCGTCGCCTGACCCAGACGGCTGATCAGTCATCCTGGTTTGCTATCTACCGGGATATGGAATCGGAAACGGCACGGCGAGCGATTTCCGCGCAGTTCAACCAGGTAATCAACAATCTTGAACCGCTGGTCATCTGGCTGCAGATGTCCAGTACTTTTGCCAGTATAGGCACGCCCATTCGTGCCGGAGACACGCTTAAAACCGGAGAACTATTGCTGGCCATCGAGTCTGCGCCTGCGCTGTGTGAAGATCTGGAAAAATTATCAAAAACAAAACTATTCTCAAACAACCAAAGCAGCTCCAAAGGGCAGCTGGATTCAATATTGAAAAAGCTGGTGGATGAGCAGTATCTTATTCCTGCCGGGCGCGCTCAGTCCCAATACATCGCCAGCGGAAAATGGTCGCGTCTGTACGATCTTCTCGAGTTCATTGCTGCCCATGAACAACTTGAGATAGAAACGGATGAAGCAGAACAGGGCGAGTTGGAGGGCCTATGAGCGCCACTGACGACCTGGAACGCTTTTTTTTCGCGCTACACCGGCATCGTGCGTTACTCATCGAGGCTCATCTGCGCAATAATGGATTTGTGCATGAAACCGCCGATAACGAAAAGGCGGTGGCAGACCTGATCAAGCGCGGGGTTTGTTGGCGCATGGATGATGAAAGCGGTAGAGCCCGGTTGTCGCAAGCCTTTACCGAAATCCTCAATGTCGCCAGACGCGATGAACTACGCCGCTATGTTAATGTTGATATGGGCGAAAGACTGAACGATATCGAAGACCTGGTCGCCTCCTATCGAAAAGCCAAACGCTATGCCAGCAGTGAAGAACAGGACCTCACCTACCGAAGGATTGAAGAACAGGTCTATGGCCTGAGAGAAGCATTGTCCACGACATCCAGGCATTTGTGGAAAGAAATCGAAAGTGAATTTGCCTATGTGAGCACGCTGGAACTCAAGTTACAGGAGAATCAACGGGTTCTCGAAAAGGTCAAAAGACTGAATGATAATCTTGGCATGCTCGACTATCAGACCTTGTCCAGTGAGCGCTTTGCGGGAGAAGACCCCAGGCTGCGTAAACTGTTCAGCGCTTCATTACTGCAGCAGATTTCCAATATCCGGGAAGAACTGGTCGATGCCATTTATCGCCTGGATGCCATGCTGTTTACTTTCAGAACCCAGCGCAGGCAAGGACGGATTGTGCATGCATTCAGTATCAAGTATCAGCGGGAACCTGGTTTCAATCCATCGAATTATGCAGGGCAAACTCAAATTCCACCCGTCCTGAATCAGCTAGAGCCATTGCGGCCGGGTGGTCATGCCGATCTTGATAGTGACAAGGACGAAATGCGGCTGACCCGATTGATTCAAAATCTGCGCAAACACACTGAGAAAACATCGCCCACGGAAGAATCGGCAAGAATCAAAGTAGCTGAAACTACTGAAAACAAAGCAGAAGATATTGATTTTGATGCATTGAATCTGGCGGTACAGACATTCTATCTCAGAGCTGCAGATGGAGAACCGGTTCATGCAATGTCGCGCTTCGATCTTGCGCCACAGGGTTGTCCGGCGCATATATGGCTTTTTGCCGTTGCCGCCAGACACAATTTAATGTCACCGGAAGAACTGGGGGTGTTCAGCATGAAATATATTGATGATACGGATTCGGTGTTCAATGGCTTGCGCAAGGTCAGCGACATTCAGGTATCTCTCAGGTAACAACGGATGACATTGGGACGGCAGGCTTTTTTCAGCATTCAGACAGCCTTGCGCAAGCAGGCAGAAAATGTAACCGCCAATAAAACCTGGCTGCAGCTGCATGCGGAACTGGCCATTGGCAGCCGCGATGGAAAATCGATCCGGCTATGCAGAAACGACAGGGATCAACTGCGGTATTTCGTCATGGATACGCTGGGCATCGACCCCCTGCACCAATCAATACAAGGCGACCGGCTTGACGTAGCCGCGCTCACTGCCCATGAAAAACTTTCTTGCGAGGGCGTGTTTGCAAACGAGATCAAGATTTTTCGCAAGCAGCAGCCGATAGAACTCACTCATGGACAAGCGCAGACCCCGCCGGGATCTTACCTGAGCAGCGCAGCCGACAATATCGACTGGAGCACCATTGATACCCTCGTGGTGGTCGAAAATGGCGTACCTTTTCGACAGTGGTCAAAAGTCCGGATAGACGCCCCTTGCCTGGAAGAATCATTGACCCTGTACCGGGGGCATGATCAAAGCGCCCGGGCCGTCATGGATTTGCTTGAGCAGAAAAAAAATTCCATAAAGACCTACGCAGCTGTCGATTTCGACCCCGCTGGATTCAGAATTGCCCTGAGCCTGAATGTGGATGGTATTCTGATACCCGAAGATCACGAAAAGCTGCTGTTGGAAAAGCACCTGAACAAGCCGGCAACTTTCCACAAGCAGAATGACAAAAAATGCGATGCGCTCATTCCACCCGGCTGGCGGAAGTTATGGGAATGGTTGCATGCCCGGCAGATCGCAATCACACAAGAATCGCTGCTTGCCAGAGACTGGCCATTAGTCATATTGAAGAAATGATAGGGCTGCGCGATCATCATGCAAATTCATGAGATTTTCGGGTTACATGCTAGGCTTGAATCAGCATGGACAATGATGGCTAAAGGAACTTTTTTATGAAACCAGCAGGTATTTTTACTATCATCATTTCGTTTGCTCTTTTCAGTATCGGGCAAGCCGCTCATTCTGCCGATATCGTTAGTGAAAAAAGCATTGGCATGGAACTGGCACGTGATATTGCCAGTGAAGCGGTTCTGGCTTGCCGTAAAAATGGGTACAGCGTGAGCGCGGTTGTGGTGGATCGTTTTGGCCTGCTGCGCGCGGCCCTGCGGGATGATTCAGCCGCGCGTTTTACTCTGGAAATTGCCGAGCGCAAAGCGAATATGACGGTTATGGCCTGGACAGACAGTGGTCAATTCAAGGCCGCCCGGCCTGATATACGTCAGGAACTGAATCATATCAACGGGCTGATTGTGATGGATGGCGGCATCAGGATCATGTCCGGGGGTTATAATCTGGGCGCTGTGGGCGTCAGTGGCGCGCCGGGTGGCGACAAAGATGCCGCCTGTGCCAGAAAGGCGCTGGAAATTTTGAACGAACGCGCCGCCCTTTTGCTGAGTACGGGCTATTTCATCAGGATCATCACGAATGCTTAGCGTGCTTCAAGTAAATAGATCGCGAACAAGCCATCCGCATCCATCCAATAGCGGACATTTCTGAATCCACTGTTGGCGGCCAGGGAGATAAACTCCTCCGGCGTGTATTTATAAGAATTCTCGGTATGCAGCGATTCCCCCGCATCCAGCTTGAAACAGCGGTCGTTGATGCGCAGCTCTTGCTCATGTTTGCTGACCAGATGCATCTCTATACGCCCGGCTTCTGAATTGTAGATGGCCCGGTGCATGAAATTGTCCAGCTCACATAACACTCAGCCTGATAGCTATTTACCGCATTTTGGGCTACAATGTAGCACAAATAGAGAGGTAAAGGTTATGGCTGAAAATGCAGTTGTACGTGCGCGTATTAACGAGACGATAAAAGAGGAAGCAGCAACGGTGCTGGCAGCAATGGGTTTGACGGTATCTGACGCCTTTAGATTGATGTTAACGAGAGTTGCGATTGAAAAGACCTTGCCTTTTGAACCGCTTATTCCAAATGAAGAAACCATTCAGGCAATGCGTGAAGCGCGAAAAGGAAAACTGGATAGTTTTGATAATGTCGATGATTTAATGGCCGACCTAACGAAGTGAAGTTAGAACGTACTAAAAAATTCAAGCAAGATTATAAACGTGAAGCAAAGGGACGCCACCGGAAAACTCTCGATGAATCTTTCATTGTTGTGCTCAAGTTACTACTTGAAAATAAACCGCTGGCTGAAAAATACAAGGACCATGCTTTAACGGGTGATTGGTCAGATCACCGTGATTGTCACATTAAGCCTGATTTGGTTTTGATTTATCGTAAGCCGGATAAGAAAATTTTGCAGCTTGTGCGTATCGGTTCGCACAGTGAATTAGGTTTGTAGTTATTGATACCATGTTGGCTGATTAAGCGCCAAATTAAGAAAATAGGCGATTAATGAGGAAAACGAGACGCACTAACCTCGTAGCCAGAGCGGCAGAAAATCGTAGAATACATCACTATATGGGCCAAACCCACAGAATCATGGGAATAGAGACCAGAATGACCAATATTTCCAGTGGCAGCCCCATACGCCAGTAGTCACCGAAGCGGTAACCGCCCGGCCCCATAATCAGAGTATTGTTTTTGTGTCCGATGGGCGTCAGAAAGGCACAGGATGCGGCTACCGCTACCGTCATCAGAAAAGGATCGGGGTTGACCTGCAGGCTGTTGGCTATATTGACGGCTATGGGGGCTGCGATAACCGCAGTGGCGGTATTGTTCATGACATCGGACAAAGTCATGGTAATGATCATCAGCAGTGTCAGTACAAATACCGGTGAATGGCCGGCGGACAGACTGGTGATAAAATCAGCAATCAATACGGTACTGCCGCTGGATTCCAGCGCCCCGCCTATGGGAATCATGCTGCCCAGCAACACGATAACCGGCCATTCGATGGAATCATACACATGCCGTGCCTGCAGGATGTTGAACAGGATATAACTGATTACAACAGCTGCCAGCCCGACCGGTAAATACACCCATCCGGCACTGGCAGCCACTATGGCGGCGGCGAAAAGCAGCACCGCCAGCCAGGCTTTATGACGCTGAATCAGATCCAGATTACGCCCGGCCAGTGGCAGGGTTCCCAAGCGGTCGCTGATTTCCGAAAGTAGTTTACTGTCACCATAGAGCAGCAGTACATCGCCCTCTTTCAGGGATAAACGCCGCACGCGCTCACGAAATTGCTTGCCTTGCCGGGATACCCCTAACAGGGTAACGCCGAGGCGATACTGCAGTTGTAAAGACAGTGCCGTGCGCCCCACTACCCTGGAATCCTGCGGCACTACCACTTCCCACAGAGCCATGTCTTCATTGCTTAGCGGGCTGCTGTCTTTACCTTTGCTGGAATATTCCAGTTTCAGTTCACCGACAAATTTATCCATGGCTTCGGGAGCGGCATCCACCACCAGAACATCACCACGGCGAATTTCCGAGATACGCGCCTGTCCCGGCAGACGTTTGCCATTGCGAACCAGGCCGATAACCGCCAGATCGCATTCATTGGCGATTTCATCCAGTTGCCGAACCCTTTGACCGATGGCAGGTGATTCTTCAGGCACATGCAGCTCTGCGATATAGCCGTTGACATCCAGCAACTGTTTGGTGGAATCCGCACTGATGCGGCTTTCCGGCAGCAGTCGCCAGCCGATCAAGGCCACAAACAACACACCGACCAGGGCACAGACCAGCCCTACCGGGGTGAAATCAAACATGCCGAAACTCTCACCGCTGCTGCTCTGGCGAAATTCGGCAATAATGATATTGGGTGGTGTACCAATCATGGTAATCATGCCGCCCAGTATGGAAGCAAATGATAGCGGCATCAGACTCAAGGACGGGCTGCGTTTGGCTTTCGCGGCCGCCTGAATATCCACCGGCATAAGCATGGCAAGCGCGGCCACATTGTTCATGACGGCAGACAAGGCCGCCGAAATAGCCGACATGGCGGCAATATGGCTTTGCAGGTTACGGCCAAAACGACTGATCTGTTTGGCAATCAGTTCAATAGCCCCTGAATTGGACAGGCCTTTGCTGACAATCAGCACCAGGGCGATGATGATGGTGGCGGGATGGCCAAAGCCAGAAAAGGCTTGTTCTTGTAACTACTCAGCGTACTTTATCAAAAATTCCAGCTCACTGAGTAAATGCTGGCAATTGCCCTATAAATACCAACGCCAATGCTTCAG
>JAHXHF010000262.1 GCA_025656895.1 gamma proteobacterium symbiont of Bathyaustriella thionipta | reverse complement strand
TAGACCCACTATGCGCCTCAAAAGATCGAAAAACTGCCCTCGATTTCCCACTCGCCTCGCTACGAACCCCTAAGTCCGACAGACTCCTAGATCTAGAATCAATCTAGTCAAATTCAATTGATCACTAATTGGAAAACAAGAGGACCAATGTGATCCGACTCGATCGATAAACCATAACGTTACACAAGCTCTATTCTATAAAAAACCAAAGCCCGCTACTTGAATAAACTCAACCCCACAAACATTCTGCGGGGTTGCGTTCATTCAGATAAAATTACATCAATGGCAACACCTGTTTATTGAGGCGACCCAATATCTGTATTTCAACCCGGCGATTTTCTGCACGGCCTTCTTCTGTATCGTTCGTTGCTACTGGCTGGCTCTCACCGGCACCTATGGCTAAAATCTTGTTGGGATTAACACCGGCTTCGATCAGATACTGGCTGACCGCAGCAGCACGCTGTTCGGACAGTTCCATATTCTCGGAGTCTTCTCCGATATTGTCTGTGTGACCGATAATCTTGATAAAGACCGCACGATTCAGCAGGGTTTGAGCATCTGCAATACTGTTCTCAAGCAGTGCTTTGCCTGTGGCTGTTAACTCGGCACTTCTGCTCGGAAAAAGAGCCACACTGGCGAATCTTATTTTATCCATTGCACGCAGTTCACCGATAACAATGATCTCGACCCGGCGGTTTTCAGCGCGGCCTTCTTCTGTATCGTTAGAGGCTATGGGTTCGGATTCGCCCATATCCAGCACATGCAGTTTGGAAGCATCAACACCGGTGCCTGCCAGATAGTTGGAAACCGCTTTGGCACGGCGTTCAGCCAGGCCGATATTGTATTCGGTGCTTCCCACGTTGTCTGTATAACCCAGGATAATAACTTCATAGGCTTCGGACAGTTCCGGACTCAGAGCCGCACGATATTCTTCAATGGCCGCCTTGCCATCATCTGTTAGATCAGATTTATCAAAAGCAAACAGTGTTGCGGACGGAATCTCAATGGCGGCAACCAATCCGCTGGGCTCACCCTTAATGACGGTAACCGGAGGAAGCGCTATAACTTCCGGTTCTGTCACGGTTTCAACAACCTCTTCTACTACTACAGGTTCCGCTACGGGTTCAACTTCCGGGGCTTCTTTGTCACATGCGACCATACCAGAGGCCAGCAGTGTTACAACAAGTACATTTTGTAATGCCCGTACTGGCAGTTTTTTATATCGTTTCATTCCGGTTTTCCATCTGTTTTTTAGGAAAAGACAGTATGCCACTGCAAACCGCGAGAAAATACCAGAATAGCGACATGGTTTTTTGTTAGTTCTCATGTAAACCATGCCAAAAAGATAGTCTCGCCATAGTTTGCTTAATGATAATAGTTTGCATTCGTATTGTTGTTGCTATATTATCTTACGGATTATGAAAAGACTTATTTTACTCTCACTGCTTATCTTTTTTCCTGTGTTCGCGCTTGCTGCGAATGTCCAGCAACTGATTCAATTAAGTGATTATGTCGGCGTTGACTACGCAGGCGCGGTTGACAAGGGTGTTGTTGTCAACGCGGCTGAGTATGCCGAGATGCATGAATTTTCAATCGCCATCAGTGAAAAAATCGCCCAACTGGAGCCTTCTGAAAAACAGAAAAAACTGGCACAGCAGGCCAGGCAGCTGACCCTTTTGATTGAAAACCGTGCTGCCGCAGCAGAAGTAAAGGCTTTATCAGACAGTATGCGCCAGTCATTAATTAGCGGCTATGATGTCGGTGTAACACCGCAGCGTATTCCCGATCTTGAGTCAGCCCGCGCCCTTTATGCACAACAGTGTACGTCCTGTCATGGTGTTTCGGGTCAGGGTGATGGCCCCATGGCGGCGTCTCTGAACCCCTCCCCTACCAATTTTCTGCACCGTGAGCGTTTTCAGCAACGTTCCCTGTTTGGCCTGTATAACACAATTACCCACGGTGTTAGTGGCACCGCCATGAAAGCCTTTACCCCTCTAACAGAAAATGAACGCTGGAGTCTGGCGTTTTATGTGGGCAGTCTGGCGCTGACCCCGCAAGAGCAATCTCAGGGTGAAGCTTTTTTTGTGGATGCCGGGCGGCCGGAAGAATTAACCCGTCTGGATTTTTTTACGACCCATTCCATGCAGGAGATTGAAGCCCTCTTTGGCAAAAAAGGCGCTGCAATCAGTGCTTTTTTGCGCACAAATCCAGCGCCTCTGTTTTATGTGGCGGGCACCCAGCCACTTGATTTCAGCCTGTCACGCCTGGCTGAAAGTGTTACCCGTTATCAGGCCGGTGACCATAAGGCGGCTTATGAAGCGGCGGTTAAAGCCTATCTGGAAGGCTTTGAGCTGGTAGAAGGAAACCTGAATGCGGTTGATGTTAAGTTAAGAAAAGACATTGAAACCAACATGACCGACTACCGCAACCTGATTCGTCATAGCGCACCCGTTGCTGAAGTGGTGGCCAAAGCTGACCTGATTAGCGAACAGCTTGAAACTGCGCAGAATAAACTGGATACAACCGCCCTGTCCGGTTCTGCGGCTTTTGTCAGCTCCCTGGTTATTTTACTACGCGAAGGTCTTGAGGCCTTACTGGTCATAGCGGCACTGGCGGCGTTTTTGATTAAAACCAATCGCCGCGACGGTCTTGTTTATTTATATATGGGTATTGTAGCCGCACTGCTACTGGGTGGACTGACCTGGGTGGCATCGAACAGTGTTATTGATATCAGCGGTATGCAGCGGGAACTGACCGAGGGGCTGGCTGCATTATTTGCGGCGCTTGTACTTTTTTCGGTGGGCTTCTGGATGCACAGCAAGACCAGTGCTACTCAGTGGAAAGCCTTTATTGAAACCAGTTTGAAAAAGCACCTGGGTAAGAAAACCTTATGGGGACTGGCCGGATTGTCTTTTATTGCGGTCTATCGTGAAATGTTCGAGGTTGTACTTTTTTATCAGGCGCTGTGGTTCCAGTCAACCAGCGAAGGACACAGCATGATCGTTGCCGGTTTTCTGCTTGCGCTTGCTATTTTGCTGATTCTTGGCTGGCTTATTCTGCGTTACAGTACGCGTTTACCACTGCGCCAGTTCTTTGCTGTCAGCGGTATCTTTATGTTTGTACTGGCTCTGGTATTCACCGGCAAAGGAATCGCCGCCTTGCAGGAAGCCGGAAAACTACCGCTTGATCCGGTAAATCTGCCTTCCATTGAGCTCCTGGGTATTTATCCCAATCTGCAGGGTCTGGGTGTGCAGGCTGCGTTACTGGTGATTGCCATTATTTTATTGCAGCGCAATAAATCAAAGACCGTTACTAAAGCATAAGGCCCTGTTATTACAATCAGGCTTTAGGGCATCTGTATTGGTTTGATTCATGCATCCAACCCTTTCAGGCCAGTTGTAGATCAAAATCTGCCCAGATGGGACAATGATCCGAGGGCTTTTCCATTGCCCGGATATCGTAGGCTATGCCGGCATCGGAACATTTCTGCAGCAGGCTTGATGTGGCCAGGATCAAATCAATACGCAGCCCTCTTTTCGGTTCCCGGTCAAAACCTTTGCTGCGATAGTCAAACCAGCTGAAACCGTTATCCACGTCCGGGTGAATATTGCGGTAGCAATCTTCCAGGCCCCAGCCTTTCAGTTTTTCCAGCATGTCACGCTCTTCCGGCAGAAAGCTGCATTTTCCGCTTCTGAGCCAGCGTTTGGCATTATCGGCACCTATGCCTATATCTGCATCCGCCGGGGCAATATTGACATCACCAATGACCAGTAAATTATCAGCCGGCGTATGATGCTGTTGCAGGTGTGTTTGCAGGTCGGCATAAAATTTAAGTTTGGCGGGGAATTTGGTTTCGTGATCACGGCTTTCACCCTGTGGGAAATAGCCGTTGATGACCGTCAGCGGGCTGCCATCGGCCAGTTGGAATTGTGCGCTGATGATGCGTTTCTGATCCTCTTCACCATCACCATCAAAACCTTTATGTACCACTTGTGGAGCCTGGCGACTCATAATGGCTACGCCATAATGGCCCTTCTGGCCAAAATAGTTAATCTGATAGCCCAGGTCGTCAAAGATGGCTTGCGGAAAATCAGCATCCTGAACCTTGGTTTCCTGCAGGCCGACAATATCCGGCTGATAGCTTTCCACCAGCTGTTTCAGTTGATGCGGACGTGCGCGCACCCCATTGACATTAAACGAAAAAATTCTCATAAGACTCCCTGTTGTTTGACTGAATCAGCCACTTTTACGCTTGACCTTTAAGACATCATCATGGCGGGCAATTTTGTGTATGGCGCCTTCCAGTTCATTGGCACTCTGAACCTCTACACTGAAATGCATAACCGCCGTATCATTACGTGCCACACTGCGGGTTCGCACACCGATTACATTAATTTTCAAATCGGCCAGGATGCCGGATATAGCATGCAGCAAGCCCGGGTGATCGGTTGCGATAATTTCAATATCGGCAACAAAACGGCTTTGCGCATCATCCGATTGCCATTTGATTTCCAGTAAACGCTCGGGCGAACGTTTCACCATGCGCTTCAGTACCGGACAATTCTGCGTGTGTACGCTAACGCCTGATCCCTGGGTTAAATAGCCCGCAATCAAATCAGGTGGAACCGGTTTGCAACAGCGCGCCAGTTTACTCATCAGGCCGCTCACACCCTGAATGCTTACCGCTGAGTTGATATTGGATTTTCTGGCAACTTTTTTGCCCTGATGACGCTTGCCTGTACCGGCGGCCTTTTCTTTATGTCCAAGCCCCAAACGCGCAGCGACTACACCGGTGGTAAGCGCACCCATTGCCAGAGCTTCATACAGATCATCAATTTCCGCATACTCCAGTTCCTGTGAAATGGCCGCCAGCTTTTCAATATCAACCGAAGCCGGGCGCAGAGCACGTGCAAGCTGCTCTTTTCCCAATGCCACATTACTTTCCCAGTCGTGCTGACGAAACCATTGCTTGATACGATTACGTGCCCGCGAGGTGGTTATATAAGCCGCCTGAGTATTCAGCCAGTCACGGCTGGGCCCTCCTTCTTTAGCAGTCAGAATTTCTACGGTCTGACCGCTTTGCAAAGGCTGGGTCAGAGCCGTGATGCGCCCGTCTATCTTGGCGCCCCGGCAACGATGCCCGACTTCGCTATGAATGGCATAGGCAAAATCAACCGCTGTCGCACCTTCCGGCAGTTCCACCACATGCCCGTCCTGGCTTAATACATATAGATGATGACTGTGTACTTCATTTTTGAACTGATCCACCAGCTCATCGGCCGAGCTGCCTGAATCCCATTGTTCCAGCCATTGCCGCATCCATAAGATACGTTGCTCAAAACCGGGATCGGATTTACCGCTTTCCTTGTAACGCCAGTGCGCTGCCACGCCCAGTTCGGAATGTTCGTGCATATCATGGGTTCGAATCTGCACTTCCATCGGCTTGTCATCCGGGCCGATAACAGCTGTGTGCAGCGACTGGTACATATTCGGTTTGGGACGCGAGATATAATCATCAAACTCACCCGGAACCGGCGGCCATTGGGCGTGTACCATACCCAAAACCGCGTAACAGTCCGCTTCACTTTCAACCAGTACCCGCACTGCTCTGGCATCATAGATTTGATCAAAGGGCAGATGTTTTCTTTGCATTTTGCGGGCAATGCTGTAAATGTGTTTGGGGCGTCCGGCCACATCCGCCTGAATATTCATGGCTTTACATTGTTGCTCGATCAGGACAATAACATGGGCTATAAAATCCTGCCGTTGTGTACGGGTTTCCTGCAAGGCATTGGCTACCTGACGATAAAAACCGGGTTCCAGATAACGAAAAGCAAGATCTTCCAGTTCCCATTTCAACTGCCAGATACCCAGGCGGTTGGCCAGTGGCGCGTAGATTTCCCGCACATCGCCGGCTATTTCCTGCTGTTGCTGCGCATTGGCTGAACGCAAGGCTCGCATATCCACCAGACGTTTGGCCAGAATCACCAGCAGTACTCGCACGTCTTCCACAATACCCAGCAATAAACGCCGCAGGTTTTCGGTATGCTCACGGCTGGACTGAGAAAGATCAATGCGCGCGGTGAGCAAGCCGATACGCAACAATTCCTGCAGCATATCGGCCGCTGAAGCATCCAGCAGGGCTAAAGATTGTTGTACTTCTTCATTGGCCGACAAACCGGTCAG
>JAHXHF010000101.1 GCA_025656895.1 gamma proteobacterium symbiont of Bathyaustriella thionipta | reverse complement strand
GCCAAAAATGCAGGCAATTGACTGAATTCGACGGCGGGCGGGGTCATAGCCCCTCGAAAATAGCGAGTTTTCTGCCGGACACTAATTATGAGATACTTCTGGCACAGCTCGATTAGCAAGGGTAACTTTACCAGAATATACCACCCTATAAGCACATCTTTGAGTATTGATTCCTTCAAGGCAAAAGCCTCATTAAAAGTCTCAGCAGGAAGTAATCTGAGTGGAAATATGAATAAATTGGCAAGCACTATACTATCGGGTTTCCTATGTGTATTTTCACTACACGCTCACGCTTGGGGATCACTCAAGTCACAGAACGCCAGTGGACTTGGCAGGTATTGTACTTACACAGATGGTGGTGTTTTGACTGTGGGGAGCACGGATTTATGTCCAATGGACAATTCAGAGCAATCTAAAAACAATGGCTCCCCCACAATAAATATTGAGAATAAAAATGTTGGTTTCGGCTCATTAAAAGGTCAGCAAGTGAAGGGATTTAATCGCTATTGTGCATATTCTGATGGAACTGTAATAACCATTGGTAGTACTGATTTGTGCCCCATAACAAGTAAGTGATTGCCAGGAGCCTGTCGAACTTAACTGATCGTAGCGAGGAAAAGTTATTTTGAGTCCATTTTTTTGATCGATTGAGAAGAATAGTGTGCTTATTTGACGAAAAGGATCAGAAAAAAATGGAACCATTATTTATGCGGAATGAATGCCGGCAGTGCTGTGGTTTTACCCGCGAATGACCAATGCCTGGCGGCGGCCATCTCATCCATTGCCTGAACACGCTCAACACCCAGCGGATGGGTACGTAGAAAACCCGGCGATTCCATTCCGAAAGAGCGGTTTTGCTCTTCCTGCAGCAAGATCCGGAACAAGGCTTTGCTACCCTTGGCATGTCCGTATAAAGCCACCACCGCCTGCAGGCCTTCGGCATCGGCCGCCTGCTCCTGGTCACGACTGAAACTCAGGGAAGTCAGTAAACCGGCTTCTCCCACCGAAAAACTGCCCAGGGTATTGCCACTACTGCCCGACAGAGCCGCTATGGCCACCGCCAGCACCACCCCCCGACCCAGGCCGCGCAGAGGATGGCGTAATTTAATGTGCGCTATTTCATGCGCCAACACCATAGCCAGTGCGTTCTCATTCGGCAGCCGCTCCAGCAGGCCACGAAATACTACCAACTGGCCACCCAGAGTGGCGAAAGCATTCACTTCATCCAGATTGGAATAGTGAACCTGAATCGTCATACCCGCCGGCAAATTCATTTTCTCTGCCAGGCGCCGGCTCAAATCCTGCAAATATGCCGGGACTTCGCCATCCGTTACTTCATCCGAAAAAATTTCCTGCACGAGTAGATTCTGCTCGTATTCAAACGGAATCTTCTCCACCAGATAATCTGCCAGCAGACCCAGCAACCAGAACAATACCAGCAGTGCCAGTGTAACCACCAGTAAAAGCTGGAACAGTTCCTTCAAAGGGTGTGTTTTGCTGGTATTAATACCCTCTGGAATGGGTGGATTGGTGTATTGCAGTGCCCCCCCCGGCCTAGGCTAGGCAGACAGGGATCTGGCTACGATCAGCGCAGAACCATAAGCCAGAACCTCGACCGATCCCACCGTATTTTTAGCCCCTTTGGAAATTGACATGGTTTCAAACTTAACATTAAAAACGCTTTGCGCTCCCAGTCGGCGAGCTTCTTCCTGCATACGCAGTACCGCTTCACGACGAGCACGGTCAAGCAGGGTTTCATAGGATTTCAAACGACCACCAACCAGCATTCTGAGTCCGGCCAGAAAGCGTTTGAAATAATCTACCGAAATTACCACATTGCCCATTACCAGTGTTGTCTCGGCATGTGTCGCCCTGTCATCCGGCAGATAACGGGTTGCAAATACCGGGACACGGCGTAATTCGGCCTCACGACGCAGAATGGAACGGTAATGACGCCGTTCCGCCAGGCGCCCGAATGAATAGCCCATCACCAACAATATTAGAAATATAGCCAGTTGGTACAAGATATTAATCCAGTTGAACGGCTGTGCCGTAAGCCAGCATTTCGGCGGCTCCCTGCGCTACCGATGATGTGGTAAAACGTACATTCAGAACCGCATTGGCGCCCACTGCAGAGGCCTGTTGAACGAGACGATCCATCGCTTCCTGACGGGCTTCCTGCAATAATTCGGTATAACCCTTCAATTCACCACCGACAAGATTTTTCAAACCCGCCATAATATCCCGGCCAACATTTTTGGCTCGCACCGTGCTGCCCTGCACCAGCCCCAGATGACGCACTACATTACGTCCGGGAACGCTTTCAAGATTGGTCATTAACATTATTTACTCCTGAATACTGACCACTAGAATACCATTACCGACAACCAGATGTCTGCCATTGATATGCCTTATATCAATAAACTATTGTATCTTCCCGCCTCCTGAAAATAGATACATTCCATGCTGACATTATTGATTTCGGCTATTATTAGCCGAGACTTGTCATGATCTTCGGGAATAAAGATTTACAGATTTCCGACAGGCACTATACCGCAACTCCTAAGAGGTCAATGGCTCATACGCAAGAGGTATGCATGAATTATTCTGAGTTTTTAGCCATGATCGGCTTCAGCCGTCATAAAACCATTTATAAGGAAAAAGTCATTTCCGGAGTGGGTGGTTTTCTGGGTATTTTTGCCATATTCATGGTCAGCTACAGCCTGTTTGATCCGCAAACGGCTGTATATATTGTACCTTCCATGGGTGCCAGCGCGGTTTTACTGTTTGCTGCGCCGCATGTGCCTTTTTCACAGCCCTGGAATGTTTTTGGCGGCCACATCGTATCGGCCTTTGTCGGCGTGGCCTGCTGGCAGCTCATTCCCGACTATACGCTGGCTGCCTCGGCCAGTGTCGGCATCGCTATCAGTGTTATGTATTTATTAAGATGCACCCACCCACCCGGCGGCGCGACCGCATTGGCGGCGGTTATCGGCGGAGAAAAACTGCATCAACTGGGTTACGGCTATGTTTATGAACCCATATTGTTCAATACCCTGACGATTTTACTGCTCGCCATCACCTTTAATGCCCTGTTCAAATGGCGACAGTATCCGGCACATCTGCCATGCAAAAAGAAAAGTACAGATGAACCTTATTCAGCCATTAAACACGAAGACTTTGTTTACGCACTCAGTCACATGGATACTTTTGTTGATATAGACGAAGAAGACCTGTTGAAAATCTATCAACTGGCTACCAGCCGGACTGTTGACAGTGACAATAAATAACCCCGTAACTACCCGGAAAACTGCTGAAATCAGCCAGAAACAGCGTCAGCGCAGACTGCTTTCGCGGCCCGCATAATCCAGGCTGAACTGTCGTGCCACACGTCCACTGCGTGAACCACGGGCTAATGCCCATTTGAGCGCCTGTGCGCGTATGTCATTATTCCATTCGGCACAGCCCAATTGTTTCAGCCAGTGTTGCACGATTTGCAGGTATTCATCCTGGCTGAAGGGATAAAAAGACAGGCACAGGCCAAAGCGCTCTGATAATGAAATTTTTTCTTCTACCGCTTCGCTGTGATGCAATTCACCATCATCCAAATGGCTTTGCTGATTTTCCCGCTGATATTCCGGTAACAGGTGGCGGCGGTTGGAACTGGCATAGATCAGCACATTTTCGGGTGGCGCGCAGATGGAACCTTCCAGTACCGCTTTGAGCGCTTTGTAGCTGCTATCATCCTGCTCGAATGACAAATCATCACAATACAGAATAAAGCGCTCGGGGCGCTCATACAGTTGCTCAAGTAAATCCGGCAGATCCAGTAACTGAGTCTTGTCCACTTCAATCAGGCGCAGGCTCTGTGCTGAAAATTCGTTGAAAGCAGCTTTGATGAGGGTGGATTTGCCGGTTCCACGCGAGCCCCACAACAATACATTGTTGGCCGGTTTGTGTTCAACAAACTGGCGTGTATTGCGCAGTACTTCGGCTTTTTGCCGCGACATGCACAACAGATCATCGGCTTTAACCCGGTGCGGATGGCGTACCGCCTGCAGTCGGCCTTGTGTACCCTGCCTGCGCCAACGATAAGCCGGATGCTGCCAGTCACAGCCCGGGTTGCCCTGATTTTCAAACAAGCCTTCCAGTCGGGTCAGAAAAGCTTCAGCCCGCTTCATCAGTTCATAACTGTCCATTATTCATCCCGGTATAAATGATGCTGGTGTATGTATTCTGCAACCGAATCGGGCAACAGCCAGGAGAGATTCCGCCCTTGCGCCAGGCGTTGACGAATCAGGCTGGAAGAGATATCCAGCTGGGTCACAGACTGGCGGATCAGGCAGCCTGCGCGCTGCTGCCTGAGCATTTGCGCTTGTTCTGTTTCACGTCCGGCTATCAATTTGAGTAAAGCATCCGGCAAGCCTTTTTGGCGGCTGTCATCCGGTCGCTGCATGACCACAAGATGGGCCAGTTGCAGGATTTTTTCAGGCTTGTGCCAATTACTGAAATGTCTGAAGGCATCCTGCCCCAGCATCAGACACAGGTGAGCCCGGGGGAAATCATCCCGCAGGGATTGCAGGGTATCCACCATCCAGGAAGAACCACCTCGATCTATTTCACGGCTGTCCACCCGCAGGCACTTATGTTGTGCCAGCGCCATTTGCAGCATCGCCAGTCGTTGTTGAGCCTTTGCCTGCGGCTGTTGACGATGCACCGCTTGCGCCAGCGGGATAAAACGCACCTGATCCAGTTCCAGCTGCTCGACCATATCCAGCGCCACGCGCAAGTGCGCGTTATGAACCGGATCAAAAGCACCGCCATAAACGCCGATCAGTGTGATTTTATTGGCGGATATGCCCGTCACCCAGCACGATGTATTTAACCGAAGTCAGACCATGCAGGCCCACCGGGCCGCGCGCGTGAAACTTGTCGGTACTGATGCCGATTTCCGCGCCCAGTCCGTATTCAAAACCATCCGCAAAACGCGTGGAGGCGTTCACCATGACCGAACTGGAATCCACTTCGGCCAGAAAGCGCCGGGCTTTGCTGAAGTTTTCGGTAATGATGGATTCGGTGTGTTGCGAGCTGTGCTCGGCAATATGATCCATGGCGGCGTCCATATCATCCACAATGCGAATCGACAGGATGGGGGCCAGATATTCGCTATCCCAGTCTTCATCCGTCGCCGCTACACAATCACGAACAAGCTCACAGGTTTTGCTGCAGCCACGCAGTTCCACGCCTTTTTCCTGCAAGGCTGTGGCCAGCGGTATTAACAAAGCGGCCGCAACCGGTTGCGCTACCAGCAGGGTTTCCAGTGTGTTGCAGGTGCCATAACGTTGCGTTTTCGCGTTCACAGTGACCGCCAGTGCTTTTTCCGCATCGGCTTCGCTATCAATATAGATGTGACAAATACCATCCAGATGTTTAATTACCGGCACCCGGGCATCTTTGGAAATACGTTCAATCAGGCCCTTGCCACCACGCGGAATGATGACATCAATACACTCGGGCATGCTGATCATGGCACCTACTGCGGCGCGATCCGTGGTAGCCACAACCTGTACCGCCTCAGCGGGCAAGCCGGCTTTTTGCAAACCAGCCTGAATACTTCTAGCAATGGCCTGGTTGGAATAAAAGGCTTCCGAGCCACCGCGCAAGACGGTCGCATTGCCCGATTTAAGGCACAGGGCGGCCGCATCAGCGGTTACATTGGGACGGGATTCATAAATAATACCGACCACCCCCAAAGGCACGCGCATACGCCCTACCTGAATGCCCGAAGGCTGGTAATTCATATCAAAAATTTCACCAATGGGATCCGGCAGGGTGGCAATCTGCTGCAGGCCCTCAATCATGCTGTCAATGCGTTCGGCTGTCAGTGCCAGTCGATCCAGCAAAGCCGCATCCAGACCTTTTTCCCGGCCCGCTTGCAGATCGCGTGCATTCTCGGCCATCAGGCTGTCACGCTGCTGATGCAGATCATCAGCAATCGCCAGTAAAGCAGCATTCTTGTCGCCCGTCGTGGCGCGCATCAGGGCACGGGAAGCGGAACGTGCCGCCTGTCCCAGCTGCTGCATATAGTCCTGTATATTTTCAGGGGATATCGTGTTTATTGTCGTCATATCAATATCTTCAGTTTTTTTGTGTTCTGAATCCGCCTCACAAGTGCGCGCTTTGCTGGAAACTCAACGACTATGCACTAAAGTGCATAGGTTGCTGGGATTGGACTGAAAGTCCCATGTCATTCAAGGATCATATTACTATTATCTT
>JAHXHF010000399.1 GCA_025656895.1 gamma proteobacterium symbiont of Bathyaustriella thionipta | reverse complement strand
TGTTCATCGTCTACCCTTTATTCAAAAGGATACACCTAATACCTTATGTAATTTCTAGAATCAAGCTGTTTTAAGCCCGATTGCCCTAGCCTGAGCGATGATGAGCATGTCAATAAACGTCAGATAGGCATCCGTTTTTGCAATTTCAGCAACCTGTATGAAATGCTGTGCCTGGAGCCCCGTATCGGCACCGTATTACCCTGTCGTATCACGGTACTGGAAACCGATGATGGTGTCGTGCTTATATCAATGAACCCGCTGGTTATTGCGCATTTATTCAATAATGACCAACTGAATGAATTTTCCGCACAGATGAGTGAAACCATCCTCGATGTTATGGAGGAATCCACCTTATGAAAGTTCTCAATACCCGTTTCCACAGTCAATTGATTGCAGTCGCTCTTATGCTATGGGCCGGCAGCGCCGCTGCCAATCACCCCATCATGGCGCGAACCGTGCTGGATTTTCACGACACCATGAACCTGGTACAGGAACAGATTATTGCTCAGGGATATGCGGTCGCGCACATCCAGAAATGTGATGGTGGCCTGCACCATTCCGGCTACAAGACTGATCATTACCGTTCCATCTTTTTTGGCAAACTGCAGGAAACACGCGAACTCAGCCAACGCTTTCCTGAAATGGCCGCCTTTCTGCCCCTGAAAATAGTGGTTTTTTCAGAAAATGATGAAACCGTCATTGCCGCACTCAATCCGGAAGATCTCAAGAGCCTCATGAAAAATGCTGAGTTAACACCCTATCTGGATCGCTGGAGCAGCGATATTCACAAAATTATGGATATTGTTCGTCAGCAGAGCAGAGACATCTGAACGCAACAAAAATATCCGGCTTTAGCCGGGCGTAATTCGCAACGGATGCCTGCTTTGCACTGTGTCCACCTGATTGATTTCCTGAAGTTCACAAACTTCACAAAAGTTCTCTTTTCAGCATTCAAAACTGTTTGAAAGCGCCCTCTTTCTGCGTATAAATCATCCTTTGAATTGTTTGCGCTAACGTGGCATTCTGTCTCCCTGTCCATTCACTCCCTGAAAGCTTGCCAAACTCGTAGCCCTGGCCTCGAACACGGTTATGTAATGTTAACATTCAGGAAAAAACAATCACCGAATATCCGGAGAACATAAATGCAAATAGGAATGCTGGGTTTAGGCCGCATGGGCGCCAATATGGCACGCCGCCTGATGCAGGACGGTCATGAATGCGTGGTTTTCGACCGCAATGAAAACGCTGTACAGGAACTGCAGAAAGAAGGCGCCGCAGGCAGTGATGATTTAAAACACTTTGTAGAACAACTGCAACAACCCCGTGCTATCTGGATGATGGTACCAGCGGCTGTGGTCGATTCGGTTATTGCGGATATCCAGCCCTTATTGCAGGCTGATGATGTACTGATTGATGGCGGCAACTCCTGGTTCAAGGATGATATTCGCCGTGGCGATAGCCTGCAGGAATCCGGCATTCATTATCTGGATGTAGGCACCAGCGGTGGCGTATGGGGGCTGGAGCGCGGCTATTGCCTGATGATCGGCGGTGACAACAGCGCGGTTGAACGGCTTGATTCAGTTTTTGCCAGCCTGGCACCCGGTATGGGTGATATTGAACGCACCGGCGGCCGCGAAGGTGATCCATCCCCTTCCGAACAGGGTTACCTGCATTGCGGCCCCGGTGGCGCCGGACATTTTGTAAAAATGGTTCACAACGGTATTGAATACGGCATTATGGCGGCTTATGCGGAAGGCTTTAATATTCTGCAACATGCCAATGCCGGTGATGCCGAACATGTGGCTGACGCGGAAACCTCGCCACTGGCCAACCCGCGTGACTATCAGTTCAATATTGATACCGCCGAAGTGGCCGAAGTCTGGCGGCGTGGCAGCGTAGTCGCTTCCTGGCTGCTGGATTTAAGTGCCATCTCTCTGAAGAACAGTCCACAATTGAGTGAATTTTCCGGCCGTGTTTCCGATTCCGGTGAAGGTCGCTGGACCAGTATGGCAGCGATCGAAACCGGTGCACCGGCGCATGTGCTGACAGCCGCCTTGTTCAACCGCTTCAACTCTCGCGGTGAAGCTGATTTTGGAGATAAATTGTTATCCGCCATGCGTTTCCAGTTTGGCGGGCATCATGAGAAAAAAGATTAAATGTAACGATCGATTAGCCGGGTAGTTCCGATTAGATAAGGATGAAGTCCATGACAACTGCTGCAAAAACACCCCCTTCGGTCATAGTTATATTTGGCGCTGCCGGCGACCTGACCGGGCGCAAACTGGTGCCGGCTCTGTATCATCTGGCCTCGCAGGAATTACTCGCCAATGAATTCGCCATGATCGGTATTGACCGCGCCGACATGGACAGCCAGGCCTATCGGGATTACCTGTCAGCAAGTGCGGAAGATCATATCGGCAAGCACTTTTCTGATGAATTGTGGCAAAGCAAAATCCCCCGGGCCTACTATATGCAGGGTGATTTTCTGGATGACAAAACCTATACAGACCTGAAAAAGAAACTGCTGAAGATCGACAAGGAACAGAATACGCCGGGTAATTATCTGTTTTATCTGGCCACTCCGCCGCGCTTCTTCGGTGAAATTGCGCAGCGTCTGAAAAGTTCCGGTCTGGCTGAAGAGGAAAACGGACTATGGCGCCGTCTGATTGTAGAAAAACCCTTCGGGAATGATCTGCAATCCGCGCAGGAACTGAACCGGAATCTGCACCAGAGTTTTCAGGAACACCAGATTTATCGTATTGATCATTATCTGGGCAAGGAAACGGTACAAAACATCATGACCTACCGTTTTGGTAATGGCACGGTCGAGCCTATCTGGAATCATCACTATATAGACCATGTGCAGATCACAGTAGCCGAATCGCTGGGTGTGGAAAACCGCGCCAGCTATTACGACCATGCCGGTGCCATGCGTGACATGGTGCCCAATCATCTGCTGGCGCTGTTATCCATTATTGCCATGGAGCCCCCCAATTCATTCAATGCCGATGCCATTCGTGATGAACAAACCAAGGTTCTGAAATGCATACAGCCATTCAGCCCGGAAATGGTGCTGACTCATGCCGTGCGCGGTCAATACGATGAAGGCCAGAACGAACAGGGTGATCGAATGCCCGCCTATCGTGATGAGCCCGACATAGCGGATGGTTCCAACACCGAAACCTATGTCGCTCTGAAACTGATGATTGACACCTGGCGCTGGGCCGGTGTGCCCTTTTATCTGCGTACCGGCAAACGCCTGCCGAAACGCTGTACCGAAGTAGTCATTCAATACCGCCACGCGCCCAACATGATGTTTCGTGATGCGCTGGTGAAACGCAACAATGTCGCGCCTAACCGGCTGGTGATACGCATTCAACCGAATGAAGGCATCAGCCTGCAGTTCAATGCAAAAGTGCCGGGCACCCTGCCAAGGCTGTCAACCGTCAACATGGAATTCAACTACAGTGATTATTTTGGCGATAAACCCAGCACCGGCTATGAAACCCTGATCTACGATTGCATGTGTGGCGATGCCACTCTGTTCAAACGTGCCGATAATATAGAAGCCGGCTGGGAACTGGTGCAACCGATTCTGGATGTCTGGTCTGCCCTGCCCGCGCGCACTTTTCCCAATTATGCGGCTGGCAGTTGGGGGCCGCAAAAAGCCGATGATTTACTCGCCAAAGCCGGTCACCAATGGAGCACCCATCCTTGAGCATACTGGCTGGTGATATCGGTGGAACAAAAACACTGCTGGCCCTGTTTGAAGCAGAACATGGCGAGCTCAAAATACGCCATCAGCAGCGCTATGTCAGTGCCGACTATGATCATTTAAGCGACATCATTGAGGCTTTCCGCAAGACATATTCAGCGCCTGTACAGCAAGCCTGTTTCGCCATTGCCGGACCGGTGCAACAGGGTCGCAGCAAAACCACCAATCTGCCCTGGCTTGTGGATGCGGCACAACTGGCACAAATACTGAAGTTACCCCGCTGCGGCCTCATCAATGATCTGGAAGCGACCGCCTGGGGCATAGCCACACTGCAAAGCGATGAAATAGCCAGCCTGCATGAAGGCGTAGCGGGTAGCAGAGGAAACGCCTGCCTGATTGCCGCCGGCACCGGTCTGGGTGAAGCCGGCCTGTATTATGATGGCAGCGACTATCAACCCTTTGCCAGCGAGGGCGGTCATTGTGATTTTTCCCCCTCCAGCGAGCTTGAAATAGCGCTGTTGAAACACCTGCAACAACAGCACGAACATGTCAGTTGGGAACGTCTGGTATCCGGCATGGGTCTGGTCAATATTGTTGATTTTCTGATCAATCACAACAAAACCGAAGTTCATGCCAGTGTGGATAAACAGGATGCTGCCTCCATTTCACAGGCAGCAGACAGTGGCATCTGCCCCTTATGCAAACAGGCCTTGGATATGATGGTTTATCTGTACGGTGTGGAAGCCGGTAATCTGGCGCTTAAACTGATGGCCAGCGGTGGCGTATGGCTGGGTGGCGGTATTGCACCCAAAATACTGGCGCATCTGCAACAGGGTGAATTTATGCGCGGCTTCAGCCGCAAAGGCCGCATGAGTGAATTATTGGAAAGTATGCCGGTGCGGGTTATTCTTAATCAGAACACCGCCCTCAATGGTGCGGCCCGCTATGCATCAATTAAAACCTGAGAACCCTTCAATCTGAATTGCTACTTCAGGATGCAGGGAGCGGCAAGTCCAACACAACATCCACGCCACAAGCCGGTTGAATGGATGCAACCGGTAAATCTTCACCGTTACACCAGGCCTGCAATGCCTGCCGTTTTCCGGCGCCACTAATAAGCACCATTAAGCCGGAAGTAGCCGCCAACGCCCGGCGACTGAGGCTGACCCGGTCGGCCGGAGGTTTAGGCGCGTCATGCACCGCATGAACCCATTCCGATTCAGCCTGCTGATGGCCGGGAAAAAGACTGGCTGTGTGACCGTCTTCGCCCATGCCCAGCAAAACCAGACTGAATGGCAGCGCCTCCTGCAACACTTCAGCATATTCGGCAGCCGCCACTTCTGCGCCTTTTTCAGCATGAATAACATGAATATTTTCAGCCGGAATATCCACCTTGTTCAACCAGACATTCTCAGCCATACGGCTGTTGCGCTCGGCATGATCAGCCGGTAAACAGCGTTCATCACCAAAATAGATATGCCATTTCGACCAGTCCGCCCCGGCCTCAGCCAGCAGGCGATAGGTTTTTTCAGGGGTACGGCCGCCCGCCAGCACCAGTGAAAATGCGCCCTGAGCAGAAATTGCCTGTTGTGCGCTGGCCAGAATATGCCTGGCGGCGTAGCCGGCTATCGCCTGCGCATCGGCCTGCGGATGCCAGCGTATATTTTGCTGAGCTATCATAACTTGTTAGCCCTGTGATGAGCCATCTTCATCCATATCGCGGGCTTTGCCCGGCAGGCCCTTCCTGCCGCTGATCATGGCCGAAACTAATGATTCATCTTCCTTCACCTCGGCCCGTATAACCGCAGCCACATGCAACAGGATAATCGATAACAGTATCCAGGCCGTATATAAATGTACGCTACCAAAAGGGCCTTTGAACTCTTTAAGTTCCGCATAATGCTGCGCGTCTGTACCGGTTTTATCATAGGGATGAATCTGTTCAGGAGAAACTCCTTCGGCAGCCACATAAGAAGCCGCCAGGGAGCCAAAAGGCGGAAAATAAATATCGGTTCCGGCTCGCACCAGACCGCTGACCGCCATCACCAGCAATAACAGATAAAGCAGATTGATAGCCAGCCTTCCCAGTGGATTATGTCCGGCATAATGGAAGGCTTTGCCGGCTTTTATCGAACCACGATAAGCTTTCAATTCAGCAAAAAAAGCCTTAGTGGGCCATATTTGGCTCCAGCGCGCAAAACGCTGGCCGATAAACCCCCACGCCAGTCGAATCAGCAGGTTGATAACAAACACATAACCGATCAACACATGAATTTCTTTCAGTTCAATCCTGGCTTCTAAAGAAGTGATACCCAGCTCTTTCTTGAACAGCATCATCAGTCCCATAAACAACAGGGACAATACAGCAAAAAAATTAATCCAGTGAAACAGGCGAACGGGAAGATCCCAAACCTTGTATTGATAGATATTGGCAGGCTGCATGAACTTCTCCGCAGAACGAATCATTTTGGTTTGGGCAGTATATACTAACTGAAGTTTCACTGAAATCCAAATCAACCTGACAGTCAGCCATCAAGCCACCATACGCAAAAGCAGTGAAACAAAATCTTTTTCC
>JAHXHF010000303.1 GCA_025656895.1 gamma proteobacterium symbiont of Bathyaustriella thionipta | reverse complement strand
TCATCCTTCCAAGACTACCATAATTGTGTAGCAGCTAAAGCCTTGCACTAAAGTGCATAGTTTTGACTAGCGGCCTGTGACCAATAAAAAGCAGCAAAATCTGTAGCCGAGGTCGATGGAGAAAAATGATGTCTATTCACGCAATCAAGCTGGGGCAGCAATACGATGATATTGCCAGCGCCTATGCAGAGCAGTTCGACACCAGCTCTATAAAACCCCTGTTGAAACGCTTCGATAGCCATCTACCGGAAGAATCACAAATCCTGGATATTGGTTGCGGACCGGGCGTCCCTATCACCCGTTATCTGGCGGATAAGTGGCATATGCTGACCGCCATTGATTGTTCCAATGAAATGATTCGTCTGGCGCAGAAGAAAATCCCCAATGTCATCTGCCTGTACGAAGACATGTACCAACTGGATTTCCCGGATGACTGCTTCGATGGCGTAGTGGCCTCCGGTTCGCTGTTTCACGAGCCTCTGCAACAGCAAGCCGGTTTGTTGCGCAGAATTCGATCGGTCATGCACGAAGGCGGTGTACTGCTGGTTTCTTTTGTCAGCCGGCACATGAGCGGACAGAAACGTTATTCCGGTGAAATGGAATGTTTTGGGCACAAAATTCAATGTGCATCATGACTCCATCATGGAAAGCAGTTTACGCCTGAAAGAATGCGGCTTTATGATCGACTGGCATGGCAGTGTTGAATACGGTCCCATCAAACCCAACTGGTTTATTGCCCGCGCGGTATAATCAACATGCTTCCGTCTATAGCGGCAGCTTCAGCACTATAAATTCTATATAATCGCAGGCATGCGCTGCCTGCTAAAAACTTGAGTTCCCCGTTAAACATTGTGACGATCAGTGTTGTTATTCCCACTTTCAATCGAGCGCATACCTTGTGTCGGGCGCTTGATTCGGTCTTGCAGCAAACGCTCAAGGCTGCTGAAATCATCGTGGTGGATGATGGCTCTGAGGACAACACCAGAGAATTACTGAACAGACACTACCCTGAGGTACGTCTGTTGCAACAAAGCAACCAGGGTGTCAGTTGCGCGCGCAATAGCGGCATTCGTGCGGCAGACGGAGAATGGATTGCCCTGCTGGACTCGGATGATGAATGGCTGCCACATAAATTGCACAGCCAGATGCAATGCCTGCAAGCCGCTGCGCATCTGCGCATTTGTCACAGCGGGGAAAGCTGGATACGTCAGGGAAAACCACTCAAACAACTGGCCAAACACCGCAAGCGTGGCGGCCATATCTACACAGACTGTCTGCCTTTGTGTGTTATTTCACCTTCCTCGGTGATTATTCACAAAACCTTATTGGATGAAATCGGCCTGTTCGATGAATCTTTGCCGGCCTGCGAAGATTATGATCTGTGGCTACGCATTTGCGCGCGTTACCCGGTCGGTTTCGTGGAGCAGCCCTGCATCATTAAACATGGTGGACATGCCGATCAGCTTTCACAAAAATACTGGGGTATGGATCGTTTCCGTATCAACGCGCTGGAAAAGATGCTGCAAAACCCGTATCTTGATGACGCTCAGAAAACAGCCACTGCCCGCCTGCTGGTCAAAAAATGTGAAATTTTCGCCCGCGGCGCACTGAAACATGGACGCCCCCGTGAAGCACAACAATATCAGGATAAAAAAAACCGCTACCTTGACTCCTGTCACTCAGCATGATTTATATATCGTGTGTGCGCTGGATGCCGAAGCGCGCCCGCTGATCAATCATTTCAAGCTCAAACGTCTGCCGCAGCATAGCGCCTGGCCGGTTTATCAAAACCCGCAGGGCGTCCGGCTGATTGTCAGCGGCATGGGCAAGAGTCATTCCGCAGCCGCCTGCGCCTATCTGTTCGCCAGCACTGGCGGCGAAACCGGTCACGGCATTCTGCTCAATATCGGTCTGTGCGGACATGCCGAGCATGAACGCGGGCATTTGCTCATGGCCGACAAGGTGATTGATTACCATAGCGGACAAAGCTGGTATCCCGCACTGGTGATTCGTCCACAGTGTGGCTATACCCATCTGTTTTCATTTGAGCAGCCACAAACCAGCTATCCGGCTGCCGGCATGATTGATATGGAAGCCAGCGGCTTCTACAGCAGCGCCATACGCCTGACCAGTGCTGAACTGGCGCATTGCATCAAGGTGGTTTCCGACAATAAGCGGCAATCCAGCAGTGATCTTAACCCGGCACTGGCGAGTGAATTAATCAGCCGGCAAATGCCCAGCATCATCGAAATCATTCAGCAGCTTGAAAAAACCCAGGCACGCCTGCCGACACCCTGGAACCGTCAGGTTTTTGATACGCTCTGTGCCGAACACCGCTGTTCGGTCAGTCAGCAGCATCAACTGAAACGTCTTCTGCTGCGCTGGCAGGCGCTGGGTGGGGCCGCAACCGTAATGGATGCGCTTGCACCCTGCAAGAGCATGCAAGACCTGCTCAGACAGCTGGAAACCGAACTGCATCAACAGTCCCTCGGTTTGAGCATAAACTGATGCAGCAAATCTACCTGGAGCACAGTATTGCCGAACATGAGCAAACCGCGAAAATACTGCAACGTTTTCCGCGCGCCCACATCACCCGTATCGAACATTTTGGTGAAGTCTTCAATCCCAGAGCGCAAAACTTCCGTCTGCAAAAAAAATCTCCGGCACTGATTCTGGCCCGCAAGCAGGGCAAGCGCATTCTGACCGCGCCCGCCGGTTACGGGCTGGGTGGAAAACATAATTATTATTTTTCGCACATGCAGAATTGCGCCTATGATTGCCGTTATTGTTTTTTGCAGGGCATGTACCGTTCCGCCCATTATGTGCTGTTTGTCAATTATGAAGATTTTCTGGCCGACATTCAGCAGCAGACGCAGCTCAACCCGCATGAAAGCAGCTGGTTTTTCTCCGGCTATGACTGCGACAGCCTGGCGTATGAGCCGGTCAGTCAGTTTGCCCGTTCTTTTTTACCGCACTTTGCCGAAGGCCCTGCCTGGCTGGAATTACGCACCAAAAGCACACAGATACGCAGCCTTTTACAACAACCCGCGCAAAATAATGTGGTTGTAGCCTTCAGTTTGTCGCCCGAGCCGGTGATACAGGCACTGGAACACGGCACACCCGCTTTGCAAAAACGCCTGAGCGCTATACAGCGCTTACAACAGCATGGCTGGCGCGTGGGTCTGCGCTTTGATCCGATTATCTATGACGCCGATTATCGTTCCATGTACCAGACTTTCTTCCAGCAGGTGTTTCAGCAATTAGACGGTCACAGCATACATTCGGCCAGTCTCGGGGCCTTTCGCCTGCCGCGAAACTTTTACCGAAATATGCTGCATCTTTATCCCGAAGAACCATTATTGGCCGGCCCTTTGTCTGAACATCAGGGCATGATGGCTTACAGTGGTGATCTTGAGGCACAATTACTGGACTATTGTGAGCAGCAGTTACTGCAATACATTCATACCGAGCAATACCATCCCTGCCAATACTAAAGGGCTGATCTAAAGACCATCTGAATGGAGCGGATTGTTTGAGCCAGCAACGTAAAATTTTACTCACCGGCCCCAGTTCCGGTATTGGCAAAGCCATTGCCGAAAACCTGTTACGGGCCGGCCATCAGGTACTGGGGCTGAGCCGCCGCGCACCGGGCTGTTTTGAACACCCGGCCTACCAGGGGTTTTCTGCAGATCTGTCGCAGTTAGCCCCATTACCCGACTTGTTAAAAAAAATCTGCAAACAACACCCGGATATAGATGCGCTGATTCTGAATGCCGGTCAAGGCCGTTTTGCCAAACTGGAAGAATTCTCCATGCCACAGATTCGTGCAATGATTGATTTGAATCTGACCAGTCCGCTGATTATTGCGCGCTTTCTGCTGCCGCTTTTAAAACGCGCCCCAATAGCCAATTTGATTGTTATGGGCTCGGAAGCCGCACTGAATGGTGGCGCACGCGGGGCGGTCTATGCAGCCAGCAAGTTTGGTTTGCGGGGCGCGGTGCAGAGCCTGCGCCAGGAATGCGCGGCCAGCCCGGTGCGGGTAACACTGATCAACCCCGGCATGGTGGAAAGCCCTTTTTTTGATAATCTGGGTTTTCACCCGGATGCGGCCGAAGATTGCCATCTAAGCCCGCAGGATGTGGCCCAGGCCGTTGCTCTGGCATTAAACAACCGTTACGGCGCGGTGACAGACGAGATCAATCTGTCACCGCAAAAAAAGGTTATTCGTAACCGCTGAACAGCGCTTATTCGCTGCTGGCTGTAATAGCCGTCTTGCCGGCCCGTTCTTTATCAATCAACTGATTAATGGTATTGATCACATTGGGATAACTGCCCGCCAGCCCCAGGCCGCTCTTATATTTACCGTTCACCGCAACAGCCGGCACACCGGTTACTTTATACAAGGCCGCCAGTTTTTTAGCCTGATTGATACGCAGGTTTACAAAGAAAGAATCCCAGGTGGTACGAAATTTATCTGCATCCACACCATGATTGGCAGCAAACTGAATAAGGCCGTCTTTACTGTATAATTCTGCACGCTGCTCCTTGCTGCCGCTGTTCAAGGCATCAAACAAGGGTTTATGCAGCTTGTCTACCACACCCATGGCTTCAGCCGTGTAATAGAATTTACTGTGTATTCCCCAGGCCGGATTCAAAGGGGCGGCTACCCGTTTGAACACCACATCATCAGCTTTTGTTTCCAGCCAGGCGCTTACTTCCGGTTCAAAATGATAGCAATGCGGACAGCCATACCAGAAGAACTCCAATACTTCGATCTTGTCCGGCTGATCGACTGGTACCGGTTTGTTCAGCGTTTTATAGGTAACAGGCTGTGCCGCCAGTGCCCATGAGGTGACTGCCATGTACAGCAGAAAAAAGATGGAAGCGGATAATTTAAGATTTTTCACGGTTTCTCCTGAATATTCAACCGGCCAGTGGCCCGGGGTACAATTTCGACGACATGAGTCTGTTGCTGCGCCCTGACCTGCCAGCGTACATCAAACTCGTCCAAAAGCATTGCGTATATTTTATCACCGCTATCAGATGCCTGATAAGCGGGTCTTGGGTCCAGTTGCAGAATTTCAACAATCAGCTTTTCAAACCAGATGGCCTTGTTGCTTTCAAGCATCTGCAAGTCTGCTTTTGCCTGTTCTGAAAAATGCACTTGCATCAGAACCTGCGGTGCTTGTGCGGCAAAACCGCCCTCTGCCTGCTGTACAGCATCCACATACGGCAGATAAGGTTTTATATCAAAAACAGGTGTCGCATCCAACACATCAAGACCACTCACATGCAGGCGAACCCTGCCTGTGGCTATTTCAATGCTCTCCAGTCGGACAACAGAAAGCCCTATAGAGTTCGGTCTGAAGGGGGAACGCGTGGCAAAAACACCTTTTTTACGATCACCACCCAGGCGCGGCGGTCGTACCCGTGCCTGCCAGGGCTTGTCCGCCTGCTGATGAAACTGAAAAATTATCCAGATATGCGAATACTGTTCAAGACCGTCAAAAGCCTCGGCTTTGGCAAAGTCCGCACAAACTTCAATGAAGCCACGGGCTGATGGCACCAGCCCCGGCTGGCGGGGAATACCGAATTTCTGCTTGAAACAGGAGCTGACATAGCCCAGGGGTTCGCACTGCATATCCGCTGATGTGAAATCAGTCCTGAGAAAAATCTTCCGTGAAAGTAAACTTCATGTCACCCACTTCGACAACGTCAGAATCTTTCAGCCCGACGCCGCCGCGTGAAACATCAACACCGTTTACCTTCGGGTAGGATTTACCGCCCACATACAACAGAAAGAATCCCTGCGGCCGGCGTGTAATCACGGCTACATCGCCACCCGGCTGCCCCAGTGTCACCATGGAACGATTGAGTGCTTTGGTCTGACCCTTGTTCTCTCCATCCAGTGCCACCAGACCGGCCCGTTTTTCTTCTGCATCAAAAGACAGGCGTGATGAAACCGCGTTGAATTCCGCTTGCTCGCGCTGCAGCAGCATGGTTTTATCCAGTGGCTCACTCAGATCGGTATCCGGTAATTCGATTTCATCATCCGGGGCATCATGATAGGTTAATTTGAAATTACCGATTTTGATCAGATCACCGTCTTTCAACAGGTGTTTTTTAACATTCACCTTGTTCAGAATGGTGCCATTAGTACTGTCCTGGTCTTCAATAAAATAATCCGAAAAAATACGTACCAGACGCGCATGACGCCGACTGACCGAAGGATCGGACAGGGTAATATCACAACCGGTATCACGTCCCACTTCCATTTGCTGCTTATCCAGAGAAT
>JAHXHF010000304.1 GCA_025656895.1 gamma proteobacterium symbiont of Bathyaustriella thionipta | reverse complement strand
AGCCATTTTCTTTCTCCCATCAAGTTGATAGGAGTATTATCCTACAGGTGGTGGCTCAGTAGCTGAGCCTTAGGGGTAATCAGGAAAATATATCCTGAAACAGATCATCCCGATGGCCGGACTGCACACCACAGCGCACAAGATAGTTGAATACAGGCGCCCGGTAGGCTTGCACAAGCTGAGGAAACGCCTGCTCATTGCCTGCCAGATGTTGCTGCAACCAGCTGCGCTCCTGTAAATCGACCAGATTGGTGGCTGGTTTGTCAGGCCGGGAGGCGTTCATGGCTTGTATTCTTGTATGCGCATATTTCAAAAGTCATCCTGTACTTTTCTATTGCAGGTGAACCCGGTTTTAAATCTTGAATATATATTCAAACGAAATCACATTATTAAAACTCTACCCTCATTACACCGCTAACTGAAAAAGGTTTCATCCATAGCCCCTTTTTTTTGCAAGCCCGCAACAGTTGTTTATAAATCCACACAAGGTAAAATGACTATTGACTATTCGCTGCGCCGTTGCCAGTGATATTTTTGCGCGGCTGAGTTGAGTGCCGTAAATCTGACAGGTAAATCGTAAAATATGCAACAACCCACTTTTTCAGCGCTTGTTTTCAGTCTTCTTCTCATGTTTGCTTATACGCATGTCTATGCGGCCGGGGATTTGTACAGTGCCAGCGCCCCATTGCAGCAAGACGATAAAGCCGGGCAGGATGCGGCCATTCAACAGGCTTTTTCCAGAGTACTGTTGAAGGTGAGTGGCGACCGGCATGCGGCTGCGGATAAGGCTTTGAAGCATGCAGCGGCGGATCTGGTGCAACAATATCAGCGTCGTCTGGATGATGCCGAACCACCGCAAAGCAGTCTTTGGGTGCAGTTTAATGAGGCCGGTGTCAATGACCTGTTGCGCGCCAATGGTTATACGGTTTGGGGGCAACCGCGACCGGAGGCTTTGCTGTGGGTGGGTTTGCAGCAAGCGGATGATCGTCGTCTGATCAGCGCGGATGAGTCAAAAGAGTTGCTGGCCGAGGTCAGGCAGGTCGCTCGTGAACGGGGCTTGCCGTTGATTTTTCCGTTGATGGATCTGCAGGATCGTGCTGCGCTGAAAGCTTCTCATCTATGGGGTGATTTTGAACAGTCCATCCGTGAGGCTTCCGACCGTTATGATACGGCTTTGGTATTGACCGTACGCATTCACGAGCAGGACAGGAAGCGCTGGCAGGCATCCTGGGCGGCTTATTCGGCGCATGATTCCAGTCATTTTGAATCAGAGGCAGTCAGTGCCGGAAAGGCTCTGGCACTGGGTCTGAATCAGTTTATTGATACTCTTGTCCGTCAGAGCGCGGTACCTGTTGGCAGGGCGGATACACAACAGTTACGAGTGCGTATCTCTAATATCAATAATTTTTCCGATTATGAAAATGTGCGGCAATATCTTCAGCAAACCGGCCTTGTCGGTCAGATTTCCCCCTTGCGGCTGGCGGCTGACGAGGTTGAATACAGCCTGCGCTTAAATGCCCCTGAAAGCACTTTTAAACAACGTTTGAGCCTGGATAATGTGCTGGAGGCAGCTCCTACCGTGGTAATTAATCCGGGAGCCGCGAATGCCGGGGCTGTGAGCATTCTGGAATTTCGATATCTGCAGTGAAAACACGTGACATCCCCAATCTGATCAGTTTTTTCAGAATTGTTTTAACAGTTCCGATTATCTGGGCTATGCTGCAGCAGCGCTATGATCTGACACTGGGATTATTTTTTGTAGCCGGTGTTTCTGACGGGCTGGATGGATTTCTGGCCAAACATTATGGCTGGCAATCACGCATGGGGGCTTTGCTGGACCCCATTGCGGACAAAGCTCTGCTGGTTTCCTGTTATCTGGTACTGGGCTGGCAGGGTGTGATGCCGCTGTGGCTGGTGGTGGCGGTCATTCTGCGTGATGTTCTGATTTTTTTCGGCGCGCTTTTGTATCATTACAAAGTCGAGTATCTGGAAGCGGATCCTACTTTGCTCAGCAAGCTGAATACCGTTTTGCAGATTATGCTGGTTGTTTTTCTGCTGTGGCATCTGGGGGTTCTGGCATTACCGCAATGGCTGCTCAACAGCCTGATTTTTGCGGTGGCCTTGTCCACTTTATTCAGTGGCGCGCAATATATATGGATTTGGGGAAGGCGCGCTATTCAGCACAAGTCAGGGCAAAAACACGGCTAATGGTTCAGAAGTAATCTGAGCCCCGCCAATCAGGATTTCGCCAGCCGGCTTTAGCCCTTTTGCAACAACTGTTTCAGGAATGGAATGGTGATTTTACGGCCTTCCGCCAAGGATGCTTTATCGGCATGATCGAGTATTTTCAGCAGTGTGGGCAGGTCACGCGCATGATGAGACATCAGATAATCAACCACCGATGCCGAAAGGCTCATGCCCTGATCTTTTGCCAGCTGTATCAAGCGTTTTTTTCGTCCTTCTTCATCCAGAGGCTGAATTTTAAGCGTCAGTCCCCAGCTTAATCGAGAGGCCAGATCTGCCAGATGCAGGCCGCATTCGGCAGGGCGTTTGCCAGCGGCCACAATCAGACGGCCTTTTTTTTCCTGCAGGTCATTAAACAGTTTGAACAGGGCTTCTTCCCAGTCAGGCTTGCCGGCGGCGCATTGTACATCGTCAATACACAGCAGATCAGCCGTGCATAAATGGCTGATGATGTCACTGGGATGCTGTGCCCAGCTTTTTAACGGGATATAAGCCGCGTTCAGGGATTGCTGCTCAGCCAGATGGCAGCAGGCTTGCAAAATATGTGATTTGCCACTGGCATGAGAAGCATAAATATAGATGAGTGGCAGTGCGGCAGGCTGAAGCAGATATTGTTGCAGTTGCGTGATGGCTTCTTCGTTACCACGAGAATCAAAGGTATCGAAATACTGCTGTTCCGGTAATGTCAGGGACAGCGGAATCTGCTGCTTCATTCCTCTGTTTCAGTGGGTTGTGAGAGGGCGCTTTGACGAGCCAGCCAGGTTGCGCTGATGAACAGCCAGCAGCTGAGCAAGGTCTCGCTCAGGCCCAGCCATTGCACCACACCTTCGGCCACCCAGGCATCACTCACGCCGTGTATAAAATACAGCAGAGAGAAAAAAGCCACCCATACCAGCGGTTTGGGACGCTGATGCAATACACCGAACAAAAATATAACCAAAGGCGTGAGTGAAATCAGCAACATCAGGGCAATCGGCATGGCTTGTGGCGGTGAAAAATAAATCGGCCACAACAGCAGCAGGATAATCAGGCCGAAGTAGGCGCTGAGCGTACTGGCGTACAGCCAGCGTTGAACGCTCTCAGGAGCCAATTTTTTCAGCCAGCTGAGCCAGTCGCCGTCCCAGAGCCTGGCATAATGCAATTTCATCCTGGCTCAGGGGCAGGTCGCTGTCTGAACCGGCTACATGGGTGGGCCCATAGGGTGTGCCGCCCGTCTGCGTACTGAGTAATTGTGTTTCTGAATAGGGCAGGCCGGATATCAACATGCCATGATGCATGAGTGGCAGCATCATGGACAACAAGGTGCTTTCCTGGCCACCGTGCAGGCTGGAACTGGAGGTGAACACACCGGCCGGTTTGCCTGCCAGCGAGGCGGACATCCACAGGGGGCTGCTGCCGTCGAGGAAATATTTCATGGCGGCGGCCATATTGCCAAAACGGGTGGGGCTGCCCAGCGCCAGTGCGCTGCAATCACGCAGATCATCCAGTGAGGCGTAGGGCGCGCCGCTGTCCGGGATACTGTCTGCGGTGGCTTCGCAAACACTGGAAACTTCAGGAACGGTTCGCAAGCGGGCGGTCAGGCCGGCTTCTTCGCTGCCGCGCGCAATTCGATGCGCCATTTCAGCGGTGGCTCCGTAACGGCTATAGAATAGAACCAGTAAATAAGACATTAGAGTATATCCCTGACCTGTTCAGGGGGGCGACCGAGGGCAGCTTTGCCCTGATTCACCACAATAGGACGCTCAATCAGTTTGGGATGTTGAATCATCAGGTCAATCCATTCATCACGGCTGAGGTTTTTATTGTTAAGATCAAGTTCCTTATAAATGGCTTCACCTTTACGCACAATTTGTTCAGGTTGTTTGCCGAGCATATCAAGCAATTTTGAGAGCGTGTCGTGATCCGGCGGGGTTTTCAAATACTCGATAATATGGGGCTGTATGCCTGCTTCATGCAGTATTTCCAGTGTTTGACGTGATTTGCTGCATCTGGGATTGTGATAGATATCGATACTCACGGATGAATACTCCTGCCGCTTGCCGGATAATTGGGCCGGTTAGCTGCGTTTTGTTGAAAAAGTATGGCTGAAAGAGGGCATGCTTCAGGGTTTCGGGTCTGCAATATCCGGCCGTGGCTGCATCACGAATTGCGGATCCAGGCGGCGCTTGAACCAGTTCATGCGCCAATCCAGATGCGCGCCGGTAGCCCGTCCGGTACTGCCTACTTCGGCAATAATCTGACCTTTTTCCACCCGTTCGCCCACCTTTACCAGTAATTTGCTGAGGTGCAGGAAAGAAGAGGATAAACCATGCCCGTGATCAAGGATCAAAGTACCTCCTGAATAGAACAGGTCTTTTTCGGCCAGTGTAACAATACCGGCTGCGGGCGCCTTTACCGGTGTGCCCACCGGTGCGGCAAAGTCAATGCCGTAGTGCGGTCGGCGGGGCTTGCCGTTGAGAATACGCTGGCTGCCGTAAACGCCGGTAATAGGGCCTTGTAGCGGCCAGATAAAACCACCCAGAAAGTCACTGCGGTCATCATCACGTTTACGAGCCTGACCCACTTTGGCATTTTCTTTACGGATGCGTTTCAGTACGGATGGGTCCGGAGTGACTTTTTTAGGTGGCAGGCCATTGATACGCTGGGTTCGGTAGTGGCGTTTCGTGATGTGCAGCGTTTGTTTTTCTACTTCACCCTTAGCTGAGCGAATTTCAAGTTGCGCGGTTGGTGGCTCGTCACGATTGAAGCCGATGATAAAGTCGCCCCGGGAAGAAACCCGGATGGGCTGCTGGTTAAAGAAAACCCGGCTGCCGGGTTCTGTTTTTCCCAGCAGCAAAGCTCCCTGGGTTTTTTCACCTTGCAGTTGTGTGGCTGCGGAAAGGGGCACGGCGGTCAGCAGCAGTGCCAGAGCGGCCGCGATAAAACCTGAATAACGCATCAACTTATTGCAGCGTGGCTGCTTGCAAATTGCCTTCAGCGGCTTCCTTTTTCAATAACGCATGAATAAAGAAGCGATCAAAAGCATGCGTGGATTCAATCAGTTTACCGGCACCGACACGCGAAACCCGGGAACGATCTTCCAGTAAAAACTCTCGTCCGGGGGTATACATGCTGCAAGGTGTTACCAGGGTTTGATCGCCGCGCTCATTGCTGATCAACAGGGAAGGTTGAAAATCGACCCGTGATGAACCGACCACCATGGAACGCACCGATACCGGTTGAATAATACCCGGCATGAATTGTACGCCGATTTCGATACGTTCATTATCAATGTGCATCATGCGACGGATAACCGCCACCAGCCAGCCTTCCTGGTCATCGGACTCATGTTCCATCAGCACCAGCTGTCCCACTTCCAGGATAGAAGGAAAGGGCTTGTTGACATGGGCCGCCAGACCGCCATCACTGATATTGATCTGCCGCCAACGGAAAAATTCAAAGTTGACCTTTTTATGCTCAAACTGGCCGCTGGGTACATCGGAATCTTCCAGGCTCTCCATGGGCGAGAGGCCGGCCACTTCCAGATCCAGTTGATCGATTTTCGGGGTTGAGGCTTCTTTGGACTGGTCCAGATGCAGATAATGATGCGCGGCACTGACCCCGCAAGCCGCTTTCAGCCAGCCGTAGCGCTCATAGCGTTTGCTGCGGCGTTCCGGGCGCAGATGCCAGGACAGCAACATGCGGCGGATCAGCTGGGCGGCTTCAATCTGCTGCAGATTTTTCATACCCAGCGGAATGGCTTCCTTGTCTTTCTGGCATTCCAGCAGGTGGCGGTTGACCATCTGGTTCAGGGGCAGAGTGTTCAGCAGATGATAACGCCCCGCTGATTCCGCAGGATCTGTTGTTTCCGGGTTGAAAGGCCGCACGTGTTTGATGCCCCACAAGTCCATAATAAAACGGCCGGCCGCTTTGGATTTGCTGTTCAAAGGCTCGATTTCGGCCTTGGTGGCCCAGAAGCATAAATATTCATAGGCTGACCAGACATCACCTTCCAGCAGACGGTAGGGGTCCAGCAGGGTGAGCAACACTGCCTTTTTAAGCTGGGACTCAATGGTAGTAATG
>JAHXHF010000157.1 GCA_025656895.1 gamma proteobacterium symbiont of Bathyaustriella thionipta | reverse complement strand
TGCGCAATGCCATGACACTGCTGGGCATTAGCAGCCCGGATAAAATGTAGCATGGCCGCCAGCCGACGAAAAAAGAAAACCTGCAAAAGCGGCCTGCTGTTTTTTGGTGGTTTTTTCTCGGGCATCGCGGTTGCGGGTGTGCTCTGGTTGCAGTTGTTATCACCACAGGCATTACAGAACAGCGACAACAACAGCCAGACCGAGGACAGCAGGCTGCCGCCCAAGCCGCATTTTGATTTCTACACGGTGTTGCCGGAGATGGAAGTGGTGGTGCCGGATGAAGAAGTGAATCGCTCCACACCCAGAACATCTCAGGCAAACGCTAAAGATAAATATCTTTTGCAGATTGGCTCTTTCCGCCGCTTATCCGATGCAGACCGGCAAAAAGCCAGCCTGGCTTTACTCGGCATAGAAGCCGATATTCAGCGCGTCAGTATCAATGGCAATGAATCCTGGCACCGTGTTCGTAGTGGGCCGTACCAGGGTAAAAAACAACTCAATGAAGTCCGTAAACGGCTTAAATCCAATGGTATCAATGCCATGGTGATACGCCTGAAAAAGAGTGGCTGACCGTTTTCAGAAGCCATTTGCAGCCTTAGTCATTTATTTGGAAACAACTCACCGGGCACAGTTTCAGAGCCTGCCGGGGTTGTTACTGGCCAGCTTGCAAGCCGTATCAATGGCCGTCAGAAGACTACCGGGGTCGGCCTGGCCCGTGCCGGCCAGCGGCAGTGCCGTACCGTGGTCAACCGAGGTGCGGATAATCGGCAGTCCCAGCGTAATATTAACCGCTTTGGCAAAGCCGACATGCTTGAGTACCGGCAACCCCTGATCATGATACATGGCCAGCACCGCATCGGCCTGCTGCAGTTGCTGCGGCAGAAACAGGGTGTCAGCCGGCATGGGGTCACTTACATTCATACCTTGCTGTCGCAGCTGCTCAATCACAGGCTGCATGATGCTTAACTCTTCCTGCCCCAGTTTGCCGTCTTCGCCAGCGTGTGGATTGAGGCCGGCAATCAAAATACGTGGATTTTCCAGCTTAAAGTCCTGCTGCAGACTGCTGTGCAGTATTTCCACTACCTGTTTGAGTCGTTGCGGGGTTATGGCATCGGCCACCTCTCGCAAGGGCAGATGGGTGGTGGCTAACGCAACCCGCAGACCTTCAGTGGCCAGCATCATAACCGGATAACCGCCGGTGCGTGCCGCCAGCCATTCGGTATGGCCGCTAAAAGGAATGCCGGCATCATTGATAATGCCTTTATGTATCGGAGCGGTAACCATGGCATCCGCCTGCCTTTGCAGACAGGCATCGGCTGCCAGCGCCAGTTGTTGCAGCACGGCTTTAGAGTTGCTCGCGTTTAATTGGCCGCATTGCACTGCAGCCGGCATGTTTACAGGCAGCACCTGCAACTGACCGGCCTGATGGGGGCCGGCAAGCTCAACCCGGCTAATGATTTTCAGGCGGCAATCCATGCCTGTTTGTCGCGCGCGTTGCTGTAAAACTTCGGGGTCAGCCACCACGAATAAGCGCAAGGGCAGTGACTGCCGGCTGAGCATAAGACATAAATCAGGGCCTATACCGGCGGGGTCGCCGGCAGTGACCGCAATACAGGGCATGGGCATGGGTTTATGCGTTCGCTTGCAAGCGGGGTGTCTTAAAAATCATCCAGTCGATATTCTATAAAAGCTTCATCCAGCAGGCGGCGCTGCCACAGACTGAGCTCTTCCTCCATTTTTTTCTGACGGATAATCTTACGTGCCTGCGAACGGGCCACCTCGTCACTTTTATCCAGTGAACGATGCCCCAGTACTTGTACCAGATGCCAGCCGAAAGTGGTCTTAAAAGGCTGGCTGAGATCATTGTCGGCCAGTTTGTCCATTTGTTCTTCAAACTGCGGTGCCAGATCGCCGGGGTTCACCCAGCCCAGATCACCACCCTTGATAGCCGAGGCTGAGTCGTCTGAGTGGGAGCGAGCCAGAGTAGTAAAGCTGTCACCGCCAATAATACGCTGGCGCAGCTGTTGCAGGCGGGTTTTGGCATCCTGATCGGAGACTACTTCATTGGTGCGCAGCAGAATGTGGCGCACATGGGTCTGGGTGATGACATGGCTTTCTCCACCTCTGTAATCAACCAGTTTGATAATGTGGAAACCACTGGAGCTTTGAATGGGGTCACTGATGTCACCGCGTTCCATTTTGTCCACAATATCGCTGAAAAGGGTGGGTAGCTCATTGGGTTTTTTCCATCCCAGATCACCACCATTAAAAGCCTGACTGTCAGAAGAGGTGGCGAGTGCGGCTTGCACAAAATCGCCCCCGGCGCGTAACTGCTTTACCAGTTTTTCTGCTTTTTCGCGGGCGGCAATCACTTCTTTGCTGGTGGCTGCCTCGGGGGTGGCAATTAGAATGTGTGAAATACGGTAGGCATTGCGACCGGAAGCAATATCGGGGTTCTGGTTGAGCAGCTGGTCTATTTCCTGATCACTGACATGGATGCGGCTGCGTACCATTCTTTCCTGTACCTGATTAAGCAGCAGTTCGGTGCGTAATTCATCACGGAACTCGTTAAAGGACAGGCCTTCAGATTCCAGTGCGGTACGCAGTTCGCTGATACTCAGATTGTTTTTGTCAGCGATTCGGCCGATGGCACCGGCGAGGGTTTCATCGGTTACCGAGAGTCCTGTTTCCTTGGCTTTTTGTAATTGCATGCGCGAAATAATGAGGCGTTTAAGCACCTGTTTTTCCAGTACGGCCTGAGGTGGTAACTGCGCTCTTTGTGCCTGCAGACCGGATATGAGTGTGTGTATGCGCTCATCCAGTTCGCTGCGAACAATGACATCGTCATTCACAACGGCAACAATATGGTCAACTTCTTCTCCACCAAAAGGCGCGGCCGGTGTGTTAACAGAGCACAATAATGCAAGCAAGCCGGAAAGCCAGAGAAGCCTGTGTTTAAGTACAGTCATAGTCAGTCAGGTATCTTGTAGCCAAGAATGCCTTCCTCCAGAAAATCATCAAGATGGTCACCAATACTGGTCAGTCCTTTTAATTCCAGTTGCAGCATAAAGGAATTATTACGATCATCGTTGGCGTCACGTACATAGGTTCTTCCTACCCCTCTGAGCGCCCAGCAACAGGTATCGTACTCAAGACCACCAAATCCTTCTAATGTAGTGTCGCTACGCAGCGAATAGTTCCATCGACCGACTGCATATAAGTTGCGCGAGATGGGCCAGCGGGCGGCCACATCGGTCTGTTCCAGTATATCGCGGCGATAGCGATAGCTCAGATTGAGGATTTTTCGATCAGGTGTGCGATAGTTCAAGCGTATCGCCCCCAGTTCGGTTTGGGTTTCATTCGGGTCCCAGCGAATATTGGCTGCGGCACTGGTATAGCTAAACAGGTGCGCGCCCAGTTCGGCTACAATGGGCGAGGCGCTATCGGTTACTTTAGGCTGGTTGGGCAGTTGCACGCGCTGGTTTCGAAATGAATAAATCTGGCCAACACTGGCATGGAAAATTTCCTGGCCGCTATTGTCATCCAGCATACGGGTAGTGATTGCGGCGGTAATCTGATTGGCATCAGCAACGCGGTCGGCGCCACTGAAGCGGTTATCACGGAATAATTGCGGAAAGCTGAAATCCAGTTCGGCAGAATCGAAAACCGGTATGTCATCCTGGTTGGTATAAGGCGTGTATAAATAAAACAGCCTGGGCTCCAGCGTTTGCGTAGAGCCACTGCCCAGCCAGCTGGTTTTGCGGTCAAAGAACATGCCGCCATCCAGAGACAGCGTCGGTAATAGACGATTGCTGCTGTCATCAAAACCAGGGTCAACATCATTCAGTGAATAGCCGGTATAACGCACACTGGCTTTCGGTGTAATGAAGCTCCATGAGTTACGCCACGGCAGGCTGACGGTCGGTTTGATATCGACACGGTTGCCGGTAGCTCCGGAACTGCGGTCAAAATAAGTGTATTCCGCGTGTCCCGAGTAATCCAGTCCAAAAGCCTGATTGCGCTTGTTCAAAGTAAACAGTACCTGGGGTAAACGTGCGTAGGCGCGTGAGTCTTTGGGGATTTTCTTATCCAGCGTCTGGTAATACTCCAGATTGCCTAATAAATTCCAGTCATCACCTGCATAGTTCAGAACACCCTGGCGTTTCAGTTGTCTCCGACTGGATACCGACAGGCTATCCCCCAGGTCTTCCAGATAATTGGCATCAGAGGCATATTCAACATCGGCAAAAGTGGATAAGCGCGGTTGAATGTTGCCTCTCATTTTGTAGTGAAAAGCGCCCCGCGTATCGTTGTTGCGGGTTTTGTCGTGGGTTTTGTCGTCCGGCAGAATTTCGGCATTCAACTCATGGTAAAAATCTTCGGCCAGATAGCGAACCTCGCCTCCCAGCATCAAGCCACGTTTATCCAGATAACGCGGCGTAATGGTGGCATCCATTTCAGGAGCAATATTCCAGTAGTAGGGTGTACTGACATCAATGCCATTGGAGTCGGAAGAGCCCAGTGACGGCACCAGAAAGCCTGATTTTCTGCGATCATCAATGGGGAAACTGGCCCACGGCAGATAAGCTACCGGAACACCGCCCAGCAATAGCCTGGCATCCTCGGCTTCACCGACACCGGTGTCTGTATTGGTGGTAAGTTTAGCGGCTTTTATGGCCCAGGCATCGCTGCCTGGCGCGCAGGTGGTATAGCTGATGTCGTCATAATGAATAATGGCCGGTGACTCAATTTCAGCATGGCTGGCACTGCCGCGCGCATTATCCTGGGTCAGGCGGTATTCAACATTATTCAAGCTGCCGCTGTTCCTGCTCAGGTCAATGTGAGCTGAATCAGCCAACAGGCGGGAGCCCCATTGCTGATAAAACACATTACCTTTGGCATCCAGCGTTTGCGGATCATCCAGGTAGTTGACCTGTGCGGCTTCTACGATCTGGTCGGCACGGGTTACCACAACGTTGCCGTCAAATTCCGCCGTACGCGTTTCCGGAAAGAAATCGGCGCCATCGGCTTCCAGAAAAATATCAGCCTGCCGGCGTTGCTCATCCAGTTTTTTGGGTGGCTTCTGGCGCAGTCTGTGAGCTGGTTTGCCACAATATTTCCAGCTTAGGTCACGCTCAATGCGCTGCAGGTCACGTGCCGGCAGATTCGAATTTTTGCTGGCCGTTGTGTTGTCGTTGTCGGCAATAATCGTTTTATCTGTTGTAGCGACTGCCGTTGTGGCTTCACGGCCGGCAGGATCGTCTGCTTTGACTGGCTCGGCCGTTGTAAGCGCAGCAGGTTCGGTCGGCAAGGGTGTTGGCAGTGCTTGTTGGCTTGGTTCGACTGCGCTGACAGTATCGGCGTTGTGGCCGCTAGCCGGTATGGTTGCGGCTGGGCTGGCATCGGCAGCCAACGGTGTAATCTTTTCTTCCTGCTGTGGCAAAACAGCCGCTTCTTCAATTTCAGCCTGCTCGGGAATGGCTTTCTCCGCAACGCTTGCAGAAGGACTGGCTGTCGGCCTGGTGTCCGCTACAGCAGGGGGCGCAGACAGACTGTCCGTTTGCTTCTGCGGTGCAACGACTTCAACAGTGGCCGCTTTGCGGGGAGGCGCTTCTGTGGCGGCAGAAAAACGGGCGGCCTCATGGCTTACGGTTGCTGGCTCCGGTGCTGTTGTTTTGCTCACATCCGGTTGCGGTGATACGGGCACCGGTAGTTTTTCTTCTGCAATGGGAGTTGTGCTTATAACCGCTGTGGCGGGTTTACTGAATATTCGGGTTTTAGCTGGCGGTAAATCTCCGTTCTGTGAGCAGTCCCAGCCCTGCCCATCGGCAGAAACCTGGCATTGCCAGTTCTTCTGCTCTGCGGCTGTAACCGGGCCACTGGCTAATGCCAGTAAGATTGAGGCGGTCAGTAAGGAAGTGCCTGCGGGCAAACAACAAGCTGCATGAGAAGCCGGCTTAAAGTTTGAATGTGGCCCGGCATGTTTTTTGCGGGTAGAGGCAGGGGGCAGAATATGCAGGTGCCTAAGGGGCTCCTGAAGATTCAGGTTCAGGAGTCTGTCCATGCGGTGAAAGAAAAAGCCCATAAGAGTAGAGTCATGCTCGCTACTGATTTATTGGCCGCCATCTTAACCTGAATTTGCCAAAAATGCTGTATATTGATTCAGCTTGATGCGCTTTTTCATCCAACCGGATTTAGCCGTGAATTTGGCATAGAATAGGTATTTTTCAACCGCGTATAATCATTCCTGATTACCCCTAAGGCTCAGCTACTGAGCCACCACCTGTAGGATAATACTCCTATCAACTTGATGGGAGAAAGAAAATGGCT
>JAHXHF010000144.1 GCA_025656895.1 gamma proteobacterium symbiont of Bathyaustriella thionipta | reverse complement strand
TCGGCACCTGGGGTGTGTATGTGGTGGATGTAGCTGCCTTATTGTTCACCCTGCTGGCCATATCGGGTCTGTGGCTGTGGCTTATGCGCCGTATCAAGGTGCGTCAGCATCGAAGATCGCACAAGCAGTAATACTCCGTTCCTGAACGTTGCAGAAAATATTCGACAAGACCGCCTGTTCACAAGCTTATGGGGAATCCGGACATAATGTGATGCCGTTCTGGACTATTGTTTGCGAGCATGCCATTCTCATGACTAACATCTGAATCTGTAGATATCGGCGAAAGGTTGTTGTCGATCATTTGAACTGACAAAAATTAGGATAATACAATGGCAAAACTTGAGTGGAGTAGTGATCTGGATACGGGCATCCATGTAATTGATAAACAGCACCGCCGTATTGTCGATTACATTAATCAACTGGATCATGCAGCCCGGAATCACAGTAGAGAAGAGGTGGCAGCTGTACTGGATCAACTGGTTGATTATACCCTGTCACACTTCACCTTCGAGGAAGGTCTGATGGAAGAGGCCGGGTATCCCTTTGTCAACGCACATAAAAAAGTGCATAAGCTGTTTGTGCGACGGGTGGCTGATTACCAGCAACGCTTCAAAATTGGTGAGGACATCAGTGAGGAGTTGTTAACTACCCTGAAAACCTGGCTGATAAATCATATTCGGAATGATGATGATGACTATGTCGATATAGTGCATAAGAATCTTGAGCATGAAGATCCAGACTCGGGTGGCTGGATGAGCCGCAAACTGAAATCAATTTTCGGTTAACCGGAGGATATGATGTCTCGCATTGAATGGTCCGATGAGATGAAGATTGGTATTGCTGTCATTGATGGCCAGCACAGGCGTATTTTTGACTACATCAAGCAGTTGGAAGGAGTTGAAGAGAGCAACAGGCGGGAGACTGTCGCCGAGGTGATTGAATTGATGCTGGATTATACGCTCTCTCATTTTGCCTTCGAAGAAGCACTGATGGAAGAGGCGGGTTATGAATATCTGGAAGTGCATCGGGGAACTCATCAAGCCTTTAGCCGCCAGATCAATGCATTAAAACAACGTTTTGGCAGCGGTGATGATGTGGCTCAGGATGTGTCCGATATGCTGCATGCCTGGCTGACCAATCACATCATGGATGATGATAAAAGTTATGCCGCTCTGGTCAAGTCAAAATTTTCTTTGCTGGAAGACAAAAAGGGCGGTTGGCTTAGCCAGGCGGTTCAGCGTTATTTTGGTTAGATTGATCGTTGCTTATTTGTATTCCTCGGATTTATTCAATTTCACTGATGGTCAATACTCCAGGATTTGAGCGAGATAATAGTGCGCATACATTCAATCATGCCTGAGAGCAACATAAACGTACTTAGGCTACAAACCGTATGGTCTGGCTGCGCAGTTCAATTTCTCCGCGGGCCTGACGTGATTTGAGAAAGGATAAGGCCATGTCTGCATCAACGCCGGCATAGCTGGCGAATTCCTGCGGAGCCAGTTTGAGTATGCGCACCCTGGGGTCTTTACGTTGCGGTATGGCGCGTTCACGCATTTCATTGTAGGCAAATTCCATGCGTTTACGCAGCGGTTCATAGGCGAACACCAGCGCCATATCATCAATACGGCGGGTACGGGCGGCCATGGTACGCAGAATTAAATCCAGTGTGTCGCTATCACTTTCCGATATTTCGTTGAAGGCATGGCGATCCAGAATAATCAGTTCGGCATCGGTCAAAGCCAGGGCGCTGGCATTGCGCGGGTGGTCGTCAATAAGGCTGAGTTCACCAAATAGTTCACCGGGGCCGATCGTGGCCAGCGTGAGTACATCACCGGCCGGGCTGCTGCCATTGATGCGGATTTGTCCTTCGTCAACAATAAAGGCGTACTGACCGTCATCACCCTTGCTGAATATGACTTCGCCGGAGCGCAATAACAGACGTTCAAAATTATCGCTGATGTTCGGATGCCCATTGGTGGGGATGTTTCCGAAAGCCCATTGATAGTAGCTTTTGGCATCGGCAATCAGCGGGACGATGTGGTTGCCAATGCTGTCTATCCAGTGCTTCTCATCCACAATTTTAAAGCCCAGGCGGCGATACATGGCAACGGTTTCATGATTGACCGTAGCCAGGATGTGGGTGGTTCCCCAACGGTAAAAAACACTGCCGATCATTTGTAAAGAGCGCGTATGACATCCCGCCGGCTACGCCATTTCCGGGTAACTGCCAGCATGCCGCCACTGGCAAAGCAAGGCTTGCGGGCATTGAGCTGCCGGGCTATTTGTGTTCTGTGCGTACTGAAGTCGTAATGGCTTTCCGGTGGCAGACCAATCTCGCAATCCGGATTGGCGCGTATGGTTCCGACCGGTTCCTTATCATCGTAGGCAATCAAGTTGACCACACCGGGCAGGGTGTCGTAACGATCCAGAATGCGTTTTTCAGGTAGAGGCGTGTCACTGAACTTGCCGTCTTCTACCACATAAACCTGGTGGCGCAGCCACATAACATCATCTATTTCTTTGGCGCTTTTAGCCACTTTTAAGCGAATTGACATACTTTTCCCCTTGCACACTTCTTAGTATTGCTTGTCTGCAAGTAGTATCTGTTGGTTATTGGCAGGGGTCGCTTAATGCGGTCACAGATCGGGTGTGATGTGCGTCAAATATTGAATAAACTATGTACGGCTGCCGGCAAAATTCAGTTGTCGCCAGGCTTCATAAACCACCACAGCAACACTGTTGGACAGGTTCAGGCTGCGGCTGTCCGCTTTCATCGGCAGGCGTAACACATGCCGGGTTTGCGGGTGCTGCAGTACCGTATCGGGCAGGCCGCGTGTTTCCGAGCCGAAAACCAGCAGGTCATCCGGCTGGTAAGATACTTCGCTATGCGGCTGTTGGCCTTTGGTAGAGAAAGCAATCAAACGTCCGGGTTGCAGACTTTGCAGCAGGCTGTTGAAGTCATCGTGGCTTTGTACATCGGCCCATTCGTGATAATCAAGCCCGGCGCGGCGCAGTTTTTTATCATCCAGATCAAAGCCGAGTGGCCTGATCAGGTGCAGGCGGAAACCGGTATTGGCGCATAAGCGAATAATGTTACCGGTATTGGGTGGAATTTCCGGCTGATACAAGGCAATATCAAGCATATTTTTTCACGGTAATGATCATGACTGAGCCTTTATTGAAAACCGAACTGTGCGGTTTGCACATGGATTCGCTCATTGTACTGCTGTCGGGCTGCGTGGGTTTTGGCGAAGAGTACACGCGAGTGGAGGGTTTTTCCAATCGGGATGTGGGCGCCATTTGTTTGAAAGGTACAACCGGCAGTCTGCGGCCGGGTAATGCACCGCATCGTATTTATGAAACACCGGCAGGCATGCTGAACGCGATTGGTTTGCAGAATCCGGGTGTGGATGCGGTGGTGGACAATATTCTGCCCACCCTGGATTTTAGCGAAACCCGTTTTATTGCCAATGTGTCCGGCTCTACGCTGGAAGAATATATCGAGGTCACGCGCCGTTTTGATGATTCTCCTATTGATGCCATCGAAATCAATATTTCCTGCCCCAATGTGAAAGAGGGCGGAGTGGCATTTGGCAATGACCCGGCTATGTCGGCGCGCGTGGTAGAAGCCTGTCGGGGAGTTACCGATAAACCGCTGATCACCAAGTTATCCCCCAACCAGACCGATATTGCGGCCAATGCAAAAGGCTGTATTGAAGCGGGAACGGATGGCTTTTCGGTCATAAACACCTTGATGGGCATGGCGATTGATATAGAAAGTCGAAAACCGGTAATCGGGAATAATCAGGGAGGCTTGTCCGGCCCGGCCATTAAGCCGGTAGCTTTGTTGAAAGTGCATCAGGTGTATCAGGTGTGTCGTGAGCACAATATTCCGATTATTGGACAGGGTGGCATAAACAGTGCGCGGGATGCGATTGAATTTTTGCTGGCCGGCGCCAGCGCGGTGGGCGTGGGTACAGCGCTGTTCTATGACCCGCTGATTTGTCCCAAAATAAATGCCGGTATTGCCAATTATATGCGTCAGCATGGTTTTGCCTCGGTAAGCGACATGACGGGCTGTTTGCAGTTAAATGGATAGAGCGCCTTACCGATAGGGTTAAGCTGACTGGGGCAGGCTATCCCCACAGAGATATAAGAAAGGGCGTGATTTTTAGTGGATTCATGGTATATTAGCAAATCAGAATTCGATATGTTCCGGTTACGATTAGATATGGTTATGGAGAACGATAATGAGTGATAAAGAAGCCTTGATGAAAGAAAAGCAGGAACTGATTCAGCAGATGATCGAAATGCAGAAGCAGTTTATTGAACACGAGCATAAACACGGTATTTCCGGTAAAGATTATTATTACTCGAAAGACGGTCTGCTGGCTGACTATCGTCAGAAATATGCCGATATGGCTAATCGTGTGGTTGATCTGGCACACGAAATTAACGGTCAGTCTTCCCGTTATTTCTGATGCCTGATTACCGGCTGCGCCGGTAACTGAAAAAGCCCGCTTATACAGCGGGCTTTTTTGTTTATAAAGAGCGTGGCTATCAACATAATCCGCGCCATAAACGGCCATAACAGGAAAGCAGAATGAAAGAACAACTTCGGCAATGGGTCAGCAATGCGCTGCATACCCTGGCTGATCAGGGCGTATTTCCGGCAGAAGCGATTAAAACACCGGAAATTTCCGAAACCCAAAATACACAACACGGTGATTATGCCTGCAATATTGCGCTGATTCTGGCGCGCGCTGCGGGCTTGCCACCGCGTGATCTGGCAGCCAGACTGGTGGCTGTTTTATCAGATTCTCCGGTGGTTGAAAGCATTGATATAGCCGGCCCCGGCTTTATCAACTTTCGTCTCGCTGCCAGTGCCTGGCAGGGAGTGGTACAAAAAGTACTCAGTGATGGCCAGCATTACGGCCACAGCCGTATCGGTCAGGGTAAAAAAGTGCTGGTGGAATATGTTTCCGCAAATCCCACCGGCCCATTGCATGTCGGGCATGGCCGGGGAGCTGCCTATGGCTCGGTAGTGGCTGATTTACTGCAAGCGGTTGGTTATCAGGTAGAGCGCGAATATTATGTCAATGATGCCGGCCGGCAGATGGATATTCTGGCGGTCAGTGTGTGGTTACGCTATCTGGAGCTGTGTGATGAGGAATTACTCTTCCCCTCCAATGGCTATCGGGGTGATTATGTGTGGGATATTGCCGCCACATTACACCGTGAACATCAGGATGAATTACGCTTTGCGGCCACTGAAATCTTTCTGGGCGTGCCGCAAGATGAAACTGAACTGCATCCAGATGGCGACAAGGAAGCACATATTGACGCGCTCATCAGCAAAGCCAAAACATTGCTGGGTGATGACTATCGAACCGTTTTTGATGCCGGTCTGAACATTATTCTGGATGATATTCGGGATGACCTGGGCCTGTTTGGTTCCAGCATGGACAACTGGTATTCAGAACGCCAGTTAATGCAGCGCGGGCTGGTACAAACCCTGATTCAACGATTACAGGATGCGGGCCATATCTATACAAAAGAAGGCGCGCAATGGTTTCGTTCTACGGCTTTTGGTGATGAAAAAGACCGGGTTGTGGTGCGTGAAAATGGTCAGACAACCTATTTCGCCTCGGATATTGCCTATCATCTGGACAAGATTGAGCGCGGCTTTGACTGGCTGATTGATGTATGGGGTGCTGATCATCATGGTTATGTACCACGGGTCAAGGCGGCCATGCAGGCGCTGGGCTTGCCGGCCGACAGGCTTAAGGTACTGCTGGTTCAATTTGCCAATTTATATCGGGGGGGTGAAAAAGTACAGATGTCCACCCGCTCCGGCCAGTTTGTCACTCTGCGTGAATTACGCAAGGAAGTGGGGGCGGATGCCGCGCGTTTTTTCTACGTCATGCGGCGCAGTGAGCAACATCTGGATTTTGATCTGGATCTGGCTAAATCACAATCCAATGAAAACCCGGTTTTTTACGTGCAGTACGCACATGCACGCATTGCCAGTGTTTTACGCCAGGCGGAAGAAAAGCATATTGAATGCCCGAAGGTAGAAGACAGCAAAGGGCTGGAGAGACTGGAAAACAGTCATGAACAGGCTTTATTGAAACGTCTGGCTGTGTATCCTGAAATTCTGGAGCAGGCCGCCAGCCAGCTTGAACCACACCAGATTGCCAACTACCTGCGTGAACTGGCTGCCGAATTTCACGGTTATTACAACGCGCACGCTTTTCTGGTAGAGGATGAAGTATTGCGTTCAGGACGACTGATGTTGATTCTGGCGGTACAGCAGGTACTGCGCAATGCC
>JAHXHF010000079.1 GCA_025656895.1 gamma proteobacterium symbiont of Bathyaustriella thionipta | reverse complement strand
TTTATAAGTTATTTCTATCGGTAGCATGAGCATGCTTATGAATGGTTTTTGCCAAACAAGATTCTTAAAAAAACAGTGAAACTTCAGTATATTAAAAAACGCGGACTGCAGAAGATTTTATCAAACCTTGAGCTGAACCGGCCTGGTTGGCTGTTAACGTATTCAGACCTGAGCTTATTCGATATGATATTTAGCCAGCCGATAGCGAAGCTGGCGTAGCGTAATACCCAGCTTTTTTGCAGCAGCCGTACGATTCCATCGGGTTTCATTCAGAGCATCCAGTATTCGCTGTTTCTGCATTGAGTCAAGATCATCATTCAAAGAACGTTCACTGTCAGATAATGGGGCTACAGAAACTGGAACGGACACCAGAGTGTCAACCACCGCAGTCGATCGTTCACTCAACGCCAGGTCACTTTCATGGATAAGCTGCTCATCACACAAGGCCAATGATCGCTCCAGAACATTTTCCAGTTCACGCACATTGCCCGGGAAAGAATATTCATGCAGGGCTCGCAGAGCCTCAGCAGATAACTTGACTTCATCTTCACTGATTCGCTGCAGAATTGCCGGAACCAGGAGATCTATATCCTCTTTTCTGTCACGCAAGGGAGGTATCTGTAGTTGAATAACATTCACCCGATAATAAAGATCCTGGCGAAAGTCGCCATTTTGCACCAGTGTTTGCAGGTTTTTATGAGTCGCACTGATGATGCGCACATCTACCGCAATCTCCTGCTGCCCGCCTACCGGTCTTACTGATTTTTCCTGAATAGCCCGCAATAGCTTGACTTGCATACCCAGAGGCAAATCTGCAATTTCATCCAGAAACAAGGTGCCACCCTCTGCGGCCTGGAACAGCCCCTGCTTGTCGGCTGCCGCCCCGGTGAAACTGCCTTTCATATGGCCGAACAGTTCACTTTCCATTAACTCTGAAGGAATGGCGCCGCAATTCACTGCAATAAAAGGCCCCTGGGCGCGCGGCCCCTGCAGATGAATCATGCGCGCGGCCAACTCTTTTCCTGTACCCGACTCGCCACTGATATAAACAGGTGCCTGACTACGTGCCAACTTTGCCACAAGCTTGAGGACTTGTTGCGCAGCCGCTGATTGCCCCACAAACTCTATTTCATTTTTTCGTTTGTCTTTTTGCGCAGCTTTGCTACGCAAACGCAACGCAGTCGATACCAGCTTGCGCAAAGCTGCCAGATTAACCGGCTTGGAAACAAAGTCAAAAGCCCCTGCCTTGAGTGCCTTGATAGCAGTATCCATGCTGCCATGGGCAGTAATAACCGCCACCGGCAGTTGCGGGAAATCCCTGCCTATTTCTTCGACCAGATCCAGTCCGTCTCCATCCGGCAGGCGCATATCGGTCAGACACAAATCAAACTCCTGCTGTTGCAACAACTCACGTGCCTGCTGCAAATCAGCCGCAGCCGAGGTGTCGGTATTCATGCGCGCCAGAGTAATCTCCAGTAATTCACGAATATCCGGTTCATCATCAACAATCAGAGCAGTAGCATGTTTCATTGAGAAGCTTTCATTTTAACTTGACCCATGAAGAGTATACGAAAACAACTGCCTTTGCCCTGAGGCATAGGCACATATTCCAGCAAAGCCCGATTACTCTCACACAACTCCCGTGCAATGTATAAACCCAGCCCCGAACCGGTTTGCCGGGTAGTAAAAAACGGCTCAAAAACCTGCTGCCCCAGGCTGGGATCAACGCCCGGCCCGTTATCAATCACATCCAGATAGGCGCCACCCAGACGCCGTTCCTGCCCCCCCATAACATGCAGGAAAACCCGTCCCCGCTCATCAGGGCTACTGTGTTCAATCGCATTATCCAGTAAATTAATCAACACCTGATCCATCTGACTGGTATCAATTTCTATATCGATATCACCGGGTTCAAATTCTATTTGAATATCAATTTTTTTATCGGCATAATTTCTCAGATATTGAGCCACAAACTTCTCAACATACGAGCGCAAGGTGATTCTTTTTGCATTACTTTCCGAGCGCCTTGATAACTGTAATACATTCTCAATAATCTGATTTACCCGCTCACTGTTATTGTCGATAATCTGCAGTAGTCGTTTATCCGCTTCATCCAGCGCAGGCGACTCCTGTAACAACTGTCCGGCATGTGAAACAGCACCCAGGGGGTTGCGAATCTCATGCGCGATACTGGCTGTCAGGCGTCCCAGAGAGGCCAGTTTCATTTGCTGCGCCCGCTGACTGATAATGGCTGCATCTTCAAGAAATATTAGCGCACCGGCATCCATCGACTGCCCCAGATGTTTGAAAACAGGCTGCAGCGTCACGCCACTGCCACCCACCCGGAAATTGGCAACTGACTGACTTTTATCCGCCATCCAGGACTGCAGACGTTCGAACAGATCGGCCGAAAGTTTCGCAAGCGGCGCCTCTTTCCAGCGCTCCGGCAGACCCAGAAAGTACCAGGCAGCCTCATTCATCATACGAACATTCTGCTCCTCATCCACTACCAGTACACCGGTTTCCATGTGCTGCAGGATAAAGGCATTCAGTTGCTCCATATTAGCCAGATCCAGCATATGCTGGTCGGCCAGCAGCTCATTTTCCCGCGCTCGCCGGGAAAGTGACGTAGCCAGTAAAGCAACCGTAAAAAAGGCTGCCCCCAGGATACCGGCGGGAGTAAAAGCCATATCGGTGAAGCACTGGTTTACCGCTGCATAGACCTGCTCACCCAAAATGGCGCTGGCGCACAGAGCCGCTGCAAAAACCGCATATCGACCCGGCACAACCGAACTGAAAAACACCACCGGAATGATTAACAACATACCCAGACCGCTACTGATTCCGCCACTGCTATGCATCAACAAAACCAGAAACAGCATATCCAACAGCAAGGCCATTCCGGCCTGTTTGCTATAGGAAGGTTTACGCCAAAAGGCCAGCGCAGCCGAAAACAGGGTGACAATCACATACGCGATACTCAGAACAGCAAATAACAAGGGGCTGTGCCGCCCCAGAAATGACGGTCCCAGGCCGGCTGCAAACAAAGTGAGGAATGCCGCTGCCAAAGTAACCCGATATACTGAAAACAGGGCCAGCATACGCCAATTGTGTTCATCAGAATTCTCAGGGGAATGGAAGAATGCATTCATAGGTCAGGAGTCTTTGTTCTGCTGAAGCCAGTTCTGCCGATGAGACTGACTGCAAAACACATGTCCCGCCTCATGCAACGCCTCATCCAGTGGAAAATGAACCCCGCACCAGGCGCACTGTTGCATCTTTCGAATCGTTGGTTTGTGCTGCGTTGAACTTGCAGACTTTCGCTGACTGAGTAAAAACCGCATAATCCAGCCTATCAGCAGCAACACCAGAATAAAAAAAACAAAACGGATTCCCATGGACGGACAGCCTTCTATCAGCTTGGCAAACAGGTTAAAGTGAACCATTGTTCAACAATGGCGGATAAATCTCAATGAACTTACACGAATATCAATCCAAAGCCTTATTCAGTGAATACGCAATCCCCGTTCCAGCAGGCAAGATGCTGGACTCCCTGGCGGCAGCCGAAAGTGAGATTGAGCAAGGTTCAGGCCCGCGCGTGCTTAAAGCGCAAGTCCATTCCGGCGGGCGTGGCAAGGCCGGTGGCGTACTGGTTTCCGCTGACAAGCAGTCCCTGTTGGATGCCGCCCGGCGACTACTGGGTAAGCGTCTTGTTACCACACAAAGTGGAGCACAAGGTGTACCGGTAGAAAAACTACTGCTGGAGCCTGCCTGTGATATTGAACGTGAACTCTATTTTGCCGTGCTGCTCGATCGTGCCAGTGAACGCATCGTCATGATGGCCTCTTCAGCAGGCGGTATGAATATCGAAGAAGTAGCCCGACAAACCCCTGAAAAAATCATCCGCATCCAGATTGACCCGGCCGCCGGACTGCAAGCCTGGCAGTGCCGCAAAATGGGTTTCGCCCTGCAACTGCAGGGAGATGCCTTCAAACAGTTGCACAAAATCATGTTCGCGCTGCTGAAGCTGTACCGGGAAACCGACGCCAGCCTGATCGAGATCAATCCGCTGGTGGTCACCAGAGATAATCAGTTACTGGCCGTCGATGCCAAAATCAATATAGACGACAACGCGCTCTACCGACATAAAAATATCGCGGCCCTGCGTGACATCCATCAGGAAGATGAACGCGAAGCCGCCGCCAGGGTATTTGATCTGAACTATATTACTCTGGATGGCAACATAGGCTGCATGGTAAATGGTGCCGGTCTGGCTATGGCAACCATGGACCTGGTCAAGCTGCACGGCGGCCAGCCTGCCAATTTTCTGGATGTAGGAGGTGGCACCACCGCAGAGCGTGTCGCAGAAGCATTCAAACTGATTCTTTCCGATGACAAGGTGGAGGCCGTACTGGTGAACATTTTTGGTGGCATTGTACGCTGTGATTTAATTGCTCAGGGCATTATTGCTGCGGTTAAAGACATCGGCATCCACCTGCCTGTGGTAGTCCGACTGGAAGGCACCAATGCCCGTCAGGGCCTGCAACTTCTCGCCCAAAGTGATCTGGACGTACTCACCGCCAGTGACCTGGACAGTGCCGCAGAACAGGTGGTAAAGGCCGCCGGAGGTGCCGCATGAGCATATTGATCAACGCAGACACGCGCCTCATCTGCCAGGGTTTTACCGGCCAGCAGGGTACTTTTCACAGTGAACAGGCACTGGCCTATGGCAGCAATCTGGTGGGTGGCGTCACCCCCGGCAAGGGTGGCCAACGCCATCTTGATCGACCGGTTTTCGACAGTGTGCAACAGGCCGTGGATGAAACAGACGCCAATGCCAGTATGATTTACGTACCGGCTGCTTTTGCGGCCGATGCCATTCTGGAAGCCGAAGCCGCCGGCATCGGGATCATTGTCTGCATTACCGAAGGCATACCGGTACAGGACATGCTCAAGGTCAAAGCCGTGATGCAGCGCAGTTCTGCCCGACTGATAGGCCCCAACTGCCCGGGCATCATCACCCCGGGTGCCTGCAAAATCGGCATCATGCCCGGCAACATCCATCAGCCCGGCAAAGTAGGTATTGTATCGCGTTCCGGCACACTGACTTATGAAGCCGTATTCCAGACCAGCCGCGCCGGTCTGGGGCAAAGTACCTGCATCGGTATTGGCGGCGACCCCATTCAAGGTATGAATTTTATCGACTGTCTGCAATTGTTCGAGCAAGATGAGCAAACCCGGGGGATTTTGCTGGTCGGAGAAATTGGCGGCAATGCAGAAGAAAATGCAGCCGCCTACATCAAGCAAAATGTCAGCAAGCCTGTGGTCGCTTACATTGCCGGAGTCACCGCACCTGCGGGCAAGCGTATGGGCCATGCCGGAGCCATTGTTTCCGGCGGCCTGGGTACGGCTGATGCCAAATTTGCCGCCTTTGAAGCTGCGGGTGTCAGCACGGTGCATTCACCGGCGGATATGGGCAAACGTATGGCTGAACTGCTGAAAAACGAATGAACTCAACCGAAAAAATCCGTATCGGTCTGGCGCAGATCAATCTGCTGGTGGGTGATATCGAAGGCAATGCCGACAAGATCATTGAATCCGCACTGGCCCTGCATAAGCAGGGCGCGGATCTGATCCTGTTTCCGGAACTGACACTAACCGGCTATCCACCCGAAGACCTGTTGTTACGTCCTGTTTTGCACCAGCGGGTTCAGCAGGCGCTGCATAAAATCATACAGAAAACCCGTCAAACGGCTCTGCTGCTGGGCTACCCGCTACAAGCGGACGGACGCTTGTTCAATGCGGCCGGATTATTGCGCAATGGTCGTGTAGAAGGAGAATATTTCAAACAATTACTACCCAATTATGGCGTGTTTGATGAGCAACGCTATTTCACCGCTGGCTGGCAACCCCTTGTCTTCAAACTGGGAGGCTGCTCTATAGGGGTTACCATTTGTGAAGACATCTGGTCACCCGAACCGGTTGCACAGGCCGCCGAACTGGGTGCGCAGTTAATCCTGAACCTGAATGCCTCTCCTTTTCATCTGGGCAAGAAAGAACAACGTCTGCAGACAGCCCGCCAACGTGCTCAGGAAAATGATGTCGCCATAATCTATCTCAATTTAATCGGCGGACAGGATGAACTGGTGTTTGATGGCGCTTCCTTTGCGCTCAACGCCCACGGGGATTGCGTAGCACGCCTGCCCGAATTTACTCAGGCCAGTGCTTTACTGGACTGGTCTGCACAGACAGGCTTGCAAAACAATGCCAACCCGACAGGCCCGCCATGGATGCAGGAAATGGCTGGCATTTATCAGGCTCTGGTGTGCGGAGTGCGTGATTATGCGCACAA
>JAHXHF010000329.1 GCA_025656895.1 gamma proteobacterium symbiont of Bathyaustriella thionipta | reverse complement strand
TAGAAAAGGTCGAGGCATTGCTTCCCTGGAACATGAAGGAAGTATTATTCTGAAATGGGGTTAAGAGGGCTGATTCTTTGGCGCTTACGCTGAGTGAAATACACGCATTGGCCGCTGATTTTATCAACACGGCTAGTCTGCTGGCGAAACGCTTTCCTCAGGCACGTTTTGTAGTGCCTGCGGCTAATGCACAAGTGGCCAGGGCTTTTCAGCAGCAACTGGCACAACAGCCGCATGCGCCCGAGATGTTATGCCTGCAAGGGCAAACGGATGATGTATTGGCAGCCAGTGACGTGGCTCTCATTGCCTGTGGTACGGCCACTCTTGAGGCCTTGCTGTATCAATGCCCCATGGTGGCTGCCTATCGCCTGAACCGCTGGACATACAGGGTTTTGAAATCTCTGCGTCTGGTACGCAGCCGCTATTTTGCATTACCCAATCTGTTGGCAGATGAAAAGCTGGTGCCCGAATTTATTCAGGACCAGGTTCAGCCGCTGGCCATGGCGGACGCATTGAGCAGCTTATTGAATAATGCCGCATCAAGGCTCTATTGTCGGCAACGTTTCCGGCAGATTCATGAACAGTTACAATGTCATTCGGCAGAGCGCGCCGCAGATGCTGTTGTCGGAGTAATCAATAACTAATGCTGACAGGAATAGCAGGTGTGGACGAAGCCGGGCGTGGCCCTCTGGCGGGAAATGTGGTGGCTGCAGCGGTTATTCTGCATCCGAAAAATCGCATTGACGGTCTTGCGGATTCAAAAAAGCTTAGTGAAAAAAAACGTGAAAGTATTTTTGTGCAAATCCGGCAGCACTCGCTGGCCTTTGCGGTCGCTTGTGCCACGCCGGCAGAAATTGATGAATTGAATATTCTGCAGGCCAGCTTGCTGGCCATGTCCCGTGCGGTTGAAGCTTTGCCGCTGCGTCCGCAAAAAGTTCTGGTGGATGGTAATCAGTTACCACACCTGAGTATGCCGGCCGAGGCCATTATCAAAGGTGACAGCAAAATAGCGGCTATCAGCGCGGCTTCCATTCTGGCGAAAGTAACGCGTGACCGGGAAATGTACCTGCTGGATGAACAGTTTCCGCAATATGGTTTTGCGCGTCATAAAGGCTATCCGACCCGGGCGCACTTTGAGGCCTTACAGTTGCATGGCCCCTGTGAGGCGCACCGGCGCAGTTTCGCACCGGTTCGGCGTTGTCTTTGAGAGGGATCCATGCCGGCTGATTTTATCCATCTTTGTGTGCATTCTGAATATTCATTGTCAGACAGTACCGTGCGTATCAAGTCTCTGGTGTCGCGTGCGGCTGAACTGTCCATGCCGGCAGTCGCCATTTGTGACCAGTCGAATATGTTTTCACTGGTGCGTTTTTATAAAGCGGCTATGGCAGCCGGAATCAAGCCCATTATGGGTTGTGATTTGTGGATTGAAAATGATGCCGATGCCAGCAAGCCCTGGCGTTTACGGCTGCTGGTGCAGAATCAGCAGGGCTATCGTAACCTGACACGCCTGGTTTCACGCAGTTATCAGCATGGCCAGCATCTCGGCCGTGCTGTGCTAAAAAAGTTATGGCTGCAGGGAGCCAGTGATGGCCTGATTGCTCTATCGGGCGGCGTGGCAGGTGATGTGGGGGCAGCCCTTTTAGCTTCCCATCAAACTCAGGCTGAACGCTGCCTGGATGCCTGGCTGGAGCTTTTTGCGGATCGCTTTTATCTGGAATTAAGCCGTACCGGACGCACCGCTGAAGATGAATATATACAGGCCGCTGTTGATCTGGCAGTGGCTAAAGATATTGCGCTGGTCGCCACTAACGATGTCTGTTTTCTGCATAAAAAAGATTTTGATGCTCACGAAGTGCGCGTTTGTATTCATGCCGGCCGCACTCTGGCGGATAGCCGTCGGCCACACTTGCACAGCGAAGAGCAATATCTGAAAAGCACGCAGGAAATGCAGGAGCTGTTTTCGGACTTGCCGGAAGCGCTGCAAAATACGGTGGAAATTGCCCGCCGTTGTACGCTTGATCTGACTCTGGGGGAGAACTTTCTACCCGATTTCCCGGTACCTGAGGGTCAGAGCATCGCTGACTATCTAAAGACCTTATCCCGCAAAGGGCTGCATGAACGTCTGCAGCAAGTATTTGCAGATGATGCGGAAAAATTGGCTGAACAGCGTCCGGCTTATGAGGAGCGCCTGCAGATTGAGCTGGATGTCATTATCAACATGGGCTTTCCCGGCTATTTTCTGATTGTGGCCGATTTTATCCACTGGGCGAAACAGAATGATGTACCGGTGGGGCCGGGGCGTGGTTCGGGTGCTGGTTCGGTGGTGGCCTGGGTATTGCAGATTACCGACCTGGACCCACTGGAACATGAACTGCTGTTTGAGCGTTTTCTTAACCCGGAACGTGTCTCCATGCCCGATTTTGATATTGATTTCTGCATGGAAGGCCGCGATCGGGTCATTGATTATGTGGCCCAGCGCTATGGCCGGGATGCGGTCTCGCAAATTATTACCTATGGTCGCATGGCGGCTAAAGCGGTAGTGCGCGATGTAGGCCGGGTGCTGGGTCATCCTTACGGTTTTGTAGACCGTATTGCCAAATTGATTCCTTTCGAAATTGGCATGACGCTGGACAAGGCGCTTGAAGAAAGTGAAGAGTTGCTGGCGGCCTACAAGCAGGATGATGAAGTTACCCAGTTGCTTGACATGGCACGCAAGCTGGAAGGCCTGGCGCGCAATGCCGGTAAACATGCCGGCGGTGTGGTGATTGCGCCCACTCAACTGACCGATTTTGCGCCTTTGTATTGTGAAGCGGACGGCAGCAATCTGGTAACACAGTTTGACAAGGACGATGTGGAAGCTGTGGGTCTGGTCAAGTTCGACTTTCTCGGCTTGCGCACCCTGACCATTATTGACTGGGCTCTGAAAACCATCAATAGCAGCCGCGCTGAACAGGGCGAGCCGGCCATCGACATCAGCAGCATTCCGATGCAGGATGAGCGCGCCTTCCAGTTGCTTAAAAACTGCCAGACAACAGCGGTATTCCAGCTGGAATCACGTGGCATGAAAGAGCTGGTTAAAAAGCTGCAGCCCGATTGTTTTGATGAAATCACCGCCCTGGTGGCTTTGTTTCGTCCCGGCCCCTTGCAGTCCGGCATGGTGGACGATTTTATTGAACGCAAGCATGGCCGCGCACAGATTGTTTATCCGCATCCCGATCTGGAACCCATACTCAGCCCCACCTATGGCGTTATTTTGTATCAGGAACAGGTGATGCAGATCGCCCAGGTGCTGGCCGGTTATTCATTGGGTGGTGCTGATCTGCTGCGCCGCGCCATGGGCAAGAAAAAACCGGAAGAAATGCAGAAGCAGCGCAGTATCTTTACTGAAGGTGCGGTCAGGCGTGGCGTGGAAGAAGAAACCGCCACTTATATTTTTGACTTGATGGAAAAATTCGCCGGCTATGGTTTTAACAAGTCGCACTCGGCCGCTTATGCGCTGGTTTCCTATCAAACCCTGTGGATCAAGGCCCATTATCCGGCGGCCTTTATGGCGGCTGTGTTGTCAGCCGACATGGATAACACCGAAAAAGTGGTGATGTTGATTGATGAATGCGCCTCGCTCGATCTGCAGGTAAATTCACCGGATGTTAATCAATCCGCCTTCAAATTTACCGTAGCGGATGATGCCACCGTGATTTACGGTCTGGGCGCAGTCAAAGGTGTGGGCGAGAGTGCGATTGAAGCCATTGTAGCGGCGCGTAAAGCCGGGCCTGCTTTTTCCAGTTTGCTGGATTTATATCAGCGTGTTGATCTGAAAAAAATTAACCGGCGGGTGATCGAAGCTCTGATTCGTGCCGGTGCTCTGGATGCCCTGGCCGCCAACCGTGCCACCCTCATGCTGCAATTACCGGTATGTTTGCGTATTGCCGAACAGCAAACGGCTCTGCAACAGGCTGGACAGGATGATTTGTTCGGTATGGCGGAAACTTCAGGCTCGCTGGAAGATGAGCAGGCTCTGCCGGATAAAGTGGCCGAATGGTCACAAGAGTATCTGTTGCAGGCTGAAAAAGAAGTCCTGGGACTGTATTTGTCAGGCCATCCGATTACCCAGTATGAACCGGAGTTATCACAGTTGGTGACTTGTCGCATCGGTTCTCTGGAGAATGAAGCAACACCCTCCGGACGACGCAAGAAACGCACACCTATCCTGCTGGGTGGGCTGGTAGGCAGTGTCCGTCAGAGCCAGACCCAACGTGGAAAAATGGCTTCTATTTTACTGGATGATAATAGTGGGCGTATTGAAGCAGTGGCTTTTTCACAAGTGTGGGAAGCCGTACGCGAAAAGGTCACAACGGGCCGGGTTTTGTTAATTTCAGGAACCGCAAGCTACGATGAATATCGCGGCAGCATGAATTTACGTGCCGAGCAAATCCTGGACATTGATGAAGTCCGAAACCTGATTGCGGAAGCCGTAGAGCTGGACATCAATGAAAGCGAATTACAGCAGGAAGGGATAAGCGCGGCTGAATGGGTAGGGCTATTACAAGCCGTGCTGGAGGAAAACAGCAGGGGAAGTTGCCGCATTACGCTTGCTTTTAGCACAGAATCCGCACAGGCGCGCCTGCAAATGCCGGACCGCTGGAAACGGACGGTCAATGAAGAACTGCTGAAACAACTCAGAGCATTAGCGGGCATAGAACGTGTGTTTGTGCGTTACCGGCAAGGTGGCCTTATGTCGGCTATTCAACGTCAGGCGGCTTCACAGGCGGCCGGCTAAAGCCTGCTGCTTATTTCGCGTAGTAACGGGCATCCGCCAGTGCTTTAATAATGGCCGGCTTCATTTTTTCAATAAGGTCACCGGCATCTATCGGATGATCAGCCAAATCGGTAGCCAGGTTCTTATGCTGAGTGGTTGACTTAAAAGGGATGACCAGTTTCCCATCATCATTGATTAAGCCCATGTCGGTCCAGCTTGACACCATGATCGTCCGGTTTTCCTGAGGTGATGACAAATCAATGCCAATGGTATAATCCTGCAAAGGATTTTTAAGCCCCAGGCGTGGTAATAATGTGGCCATAACATCTAAATGACTGCTTCGTTGAGTAATAACCCTGGGGCGGGAATCTGGCATCCAGACAATCATGGGTACTCTGGTTTGCCAATCGGTGAAAGCTGAATTATGCCCCCAGCGCCCCCGCTCCATGAACTCTTCACCATGATCCCCGCTAATAATCAGAATGGTCTTCTGTAAATCTCCCGATTGCTCAAGTGCTTCAATAATGCGCTGTATTTGTATATCTATGCTGCGGGCCGCATTTTCATAACGGGCTTTCAAGCCTGCTATTTGTGGCAGTAAATCTTTACGCGACAAGCCGGCGTAATCAAGAGAGGGTAAGTAATTCCGGCGAACAATCGCGTTATCGGGAAACGAATAGCGCGCATGACTGGCCTCATAAAATAAAAAACCATAAAAAGGACGAGCGGGGTCTTTTTGCTGCATACGCTGAATGAATGCCGTGGTGTTTTTTTGATCTCTTTTCCAGGGCTCACCCCGATTGTTTTCGATCAACTGAGCGGCGGGTATCCGACTGAAAATGGTTTGATCAAACTCCGGATAGCTGAAGCGGGCACTGGTATAAATAAAATACTGGTACTGATAGCGGTTTAACACTTCAAAAAATACCGGTGCTGTTCTGCTGCGTAAAAAAAGATCCCAGTAAGTACCGGGAATACCATAAAATAACGCAAACAAACCCTGGCGGGTTCCGTTACCACCCGAATAATGTTGTTTGAAATTCCAGCTGCGTTGCGCAAATTTCATCATATTGGGCATCACTTCCGGGTTGAGTAAATCCCAGCGCAATGATTCCGATAGCAGCATAATAATATTGAAAGGCTTTTTTGTTTTTTCCAGCTTTAATGGGGATTTTGGATAATGAATGTTACGCTTGTTTTGTTGCAGTTCTATTTTAGAAGATCTTTTTACATCAAAACCCAAAGCGGTTAAAAAACTGTTCATTTTCATGGGCTGATAGAGCGGAAAATGATCCGCCTGATTTAATACAGGCGCATATAATTCAGCATGACTCAAACCATATATAGCGCGTTCGGCCAGGCTTGCCAGAAAAAAAACCAGCAGTAGATACCTGGCTGAAATCCTGATGGTTTTTCCTTTGAATGCAATAAAGAGGCTGATGAGATGTATTGCAATCAATAGCAGAATGTAGCCTGAAACCAGGCTGATATTGATCTGGTCGGCTCCTAATGAATCAATTCCTCCGGGGGTTGTTAACAGATTCCAGACAAAAGCATTGATATGAAAAGCATACAAATCATATAAACGGCTATCCAGAAAAACAAAAACCGCCCTTTTTTGTGCCGTTGTTCTTTCTGCTTCCGGGCATGTTTTTG
>JAHXHF010000108.1 GCA_025656895.1 gamma proteobacterium symbiont of Bathyaustriella thionipta | reverse complement strand
CGCTGGATAGTCAGATCACCGCCGACCGCCAGCAGGCCATCCGGTTCGGTTTCGGCCAGTTCCACCGCAGGAAAGTCACTGTATTGGTCGGCTTCCAGCTGAAACAACATCTCAGTGATCCTGACGATAGGGGCTGTGCGCCGTCATTTCATTCATGTAATCGCTCACGGCTTCTTCTTCCATAAGCAGAAAACGCCGGATGGGGTCTTGTAAATGGTCTTCTCTCAGCCAGTGAGCCGAGCGGGTGAGTACCGGCAAAAAACCACGCGCAAGCTTGTGTTCTCCCTGCGCGCCGGGCTGGAAATGCTGCAACCCCTGTTGAATACAATATTCCAATCCTTGATAGTAACAGGCCTCAAAATGCAGGCTGTGATAATCCTTAAGGCAGCCCCAGTGACGACCATAAAGTGTATCGGAACCGACAATATTAAAGGCAGCCGCCACTATTCTGTCATTCAGGGTAGCAAAAACCAGCAACACCTGTTGCGGCATATGCGCTGCCAGCCTGCGGAAAAAATCAACAGACAGACTGGCTTCACCACCGCGTTTATCAAAGGTGCTGGCATACAGCTGATGCCAGATCTGCCATTGTTCATCGCTAACCTGATCACCGCTGAGTCGCTGTAACTGAATACCGGCTTCCTGCACACGGCGGCGTTCGCGTTTGATTTTTTTGCGTTTGGCGGCGGTTAAATGGCTGAGGAAATCATCAAAATTCCGGTAATGATGATTTTGCCAGTGAAACTGGCAGGCGCTGCGGTGTAGATAGCGATTCTGCAGCAATTCATCGGTCGTGCTTTCATCCGTAAACAGCCAGTGTACCGATGAAAGCCTGCATTGCTGCGCATAGCTTTGCGCGGCCCGCATGAGAAAGCTGCGGGCCGCCTGCTGCTGTGGTTGACACAAAATACGCGGCCCCGGCGCAGGCGTGTAGGGAATGCCGATCACCAGCTTGGGATAATAATTCAAGCCGCTACGTTGATAGGCGTCCGCCCAGGCCCAGTCAAAAACAAACTCGCCATAAGAGTTGTGTTTCTCATACATGGGCACGGCCGCCACCAGGTCGCCATCCTGACTTCTGGCCAGCAAATAACGTGGCAGCCAGCCGTGTTGTGCGCCTATGCTGCCGCTGTCTTCCAGTGCGGCCAGAAATTCGTGGCGGCAGAAGGGATAAGCTTCAGCCGCCAGTCCGTTCCATTCCTGCGCTTCTATTTCATGAATACTGGCGCAAACCTCGGCCTGATAAACAGACACCGGGCCGCTTATTCTTCCGCGTCCAGAAAACGCTCGGCATCCAGCGCCGCCATACAACCGCTGCCGGCAGAAGTGATGGCCTGACGGTAAACATGATCCATTACATCACCAGCGGCAAACACACCGGCTTTGGATGTGGCTGTAGCGTTACCGTCATTGCCGCTTTGAACGCTCAGGTAACCGCCCTGCATATCCAGCTGGTCAACAAACAGGTCGGTATTGGGTTTGTGACCAATGGCAATAAAAACACCCTGCAGCTCAAACTCTTTCAGGCTGTCATCGTTAACATTGCGAATGCGCATACCGGTAACGCCCGTGTTATCACCCAGCACTTCATCCAGTACATGATCCCATTCAATGGTGACATTGCCATTGGCCGCCTTGTCTTTCAGTTTGTCCGCCAGGATTTTTTCCGAGCGAAACTGATCACGTCTGTGTACCACCACCACTTCAGCCGCAATATTGGATAAATATAAAGCTTCCTCAACCGCTGTATTACCACCGCCGATAACGGCCACTTTCTGGTTTTTATAGAAAAAGCCATCACAGGTAGCGCAGGCAGAAACCCCTTTGCCCTTGAAGGCCTCTTCGGATGGCAACCCCAGATAGCGGGCCGATGCGCCGGTCGCAATAATCAACGCATCACAGGTATATTCGGCTGAATCACCCGTAAGGCGGTAAGGTCTTTGCGATAAATCAACCTTGTTGATATGGTCAAAAATAATTTCGCTATCAAAGCGTTCCGCGTGCTGGCGCATACGGTCCATCAGTTCGGGACCTTGCACCCCGGCAAAATCCCCCGGCCAGTTGTCCACATCGGTGGTGGTCATAAGCTGGCCGCCCTGTTCGATTCCGGTCACAATAACCGGATCAAGATTGGCGCGCGCGGCATACACCGCAGCGGTATATCCGGCAGGACCTGAACCCAGGATGAGTAAACGGCAATGTTTGGTTTCGCTCATGAAAAGCACTCCAGTCTGAAATGGGCAATAATAAAGGCATAGAATGATGGCGAATTGACACAGGTAAAGCAAATGCGAATTGGTATTCCGAAAGAGATTAAAACCCGTGAAACCCGGGTGGCCTTAACCCCGGCCGCGGTTGCGCAACTGGTACAGGCCGGACATACGCTGATGCTGCAAAGCCGGGTCGGACAGGCCAGTGGCTATAGCGATGAACAGTATCAACAGGCCGGCGCACAAATCAGCCGGCAGGCCGCTGATGTTTATCAGTTTGCCGAACTGCTGGTCAAGGTCAAGGAGCCTATTGGCCAGGAACTGGAAATGCTGCAGGCAGAGCAGATTTTATTCAGCTTTTTACACCTGGACGCCTTGCCGGAACTGACAACACGCTTGTGTGAGATTGGCCTGAGCGCTATCGGTTTTGAAACCCTGCAGGATCATGGCATGTTACCCATCCTGCAGCCCATGAGCCAGATAGCCGGTAAACTGGCGTTACAACTGGGTAGTTGCTGGCTGCATTCATCTGATGATGGAAAAGGTCTGTTGCTGGGCGGTCTGGCCGGGGTAGAGCGGGGCCGCGTGGTGGTGCTGGGTGGTGGCAATGCCGGCGGTGCAGCGGCTGAACTGGCGGCGCGCATGGGCACGGAAGTAACCGTATTTGATAACAATCCACTGGCTTTGCAACGTATGCAGCAACTGGGTGACAACGTAAGCGCCTTATTTGCCGAACCGCAAGCCATTAATGAAACGCTGGCACAGGCCGATTTACTCATTGGCGCAGTCTTAAGAGCCGGAGCCAAAGCACCGCATCTGGTGAATGAAGCACAGATTAAACAGATGCAGCCGGGCACTGTGGTGATTGATATTGCCATCGACCAGGGTGGCTGTATTGAAACGGTGCGCCCGACGGACTATGAGCAGCCCACTTATCGCCTGCATGATGTCATCCATGCCGGCATCACCAATCTTCCTGCCGCCGTGGGCAGAAGCGCATCAGCCGCTCTGTCGGCTCGTTTGTTGCCCTATGTGCTGAACATAGCCGCTGGAGAATGGGAGCAAAATAGTATCATTCGTCAGGCCATCAATGTGCAGTCCGGGCGCATCGTGCATCCGGCCTTGCAATGAGTGAATGGCATGGCGAAAAAAAGGCGAATGAGATAACCTTCCGGGCTTGTTCCATTGTGTTAGCCTAACTTTATGACACCACTGAAATGCAGCCAGTTGACGAAAACCTATCGCAATGGCGTGCAGGCCCTGAAGGGCATTGATCTGCAGGTGAAAGAGGGCGATTTTTTCGCTCTGCTGGGTCCCAATGGCGCGGGTAAATCAACTGCTATCGGTATTATTTGTTCGCTGGTACGCAAAACAGCCGGCAAAGTGGCCGTTTTCGGTCATGATCTGGATGAAGATCCCTTTGGCGCGCGTTGTTCTATCGGCCTGGTGCCACAGGAATTTAATTTCAACCAGTTTGAATCGGTGATCAATATTATTGCCAATCAGGCCGGTTATTACGGCATCAGCTGGAAGCAAGCCTTCAAACGTGCCGAGCCGATACTGAAACGGCTTGATTTGTGGCAAAAACGGCATACCGAGGCACGTTTTCTTTCCGGGGGTATGAAGCGTCGTTTACTCATAGCACGCGCCTTGTTGCACAAGCCCAGCTTGTTGATTCTGGATGAACCCACCGCCGGGGTGGATATTGAAATTCGCCATACCATGTGGCAATTCATGAGTGAGATTAACGAACAGGGCACTACCATTATTCTAACCACGCATTATCTGGAAGAAGCCGAAAGTCTGTGTCGCAATATTGCCATTATCAATCATGGTCATATTGTTGAATGCACCTCCATGAACCGCTTGTTGCAACGTTTAAGTGGTGAATGCGTGGTTTTGAACCTGCATGAACCCTTACAGGAAATGCCGTTGCTGGCACCATTTTGCGGTCGCCGGATTGATGCCCTCACTCTGGAAGTGGAAATCAGTGATGGACACAGTCTGAATGAGCTGTTTTGTCTTCTGCATGAAAAAGGTATTCGGGTCAGCAGTTTAAGAAACAAGCAAAACCGGCTGGAACGTCTGTTTCTGGATCTGGTACAGGGAGGCGCACCGGCATGAGCTATTCCCGTGTGTATGCCACCGCCCTGATGACCATCATACGCAAGGAAGTCAGGCGTTTTGCCAGTATCTGGATTCAGACCATCGTACCGGCCGCCATTACCACAGCCTTGTATTTTCTTATTTTTGGTAAAGTAATCGGCTCGCAGATTGCCGATATGGATGGCTATAGCTATATCGAATTTATTGTTCCCGGGCTGGTGCTGATGTCGGTATTGACCAATGCCTATGGCAATGTGGTGTCATCCTTCTACAGCAGCAAATTTCAGCATTATGTGGATGAATTGCTTATCGCGCCTGTACCCGACTGGATCATACTGGCGGGCTATGTGTTTGGCGGAGTGGCGCGTGGTCTGACGGTAGGGCTGGTGGTCATACTGGTAGCCATGTTGTTTACCCGCGTGCAGCTGGTGCATCCACTGATCAGCCTGCTGGTGTTTGTGCTGACCGCTATTTTATTTTCCATTGCCGGCTTTATTAATGCGGTATTCGCCAATAACTTTGATGATATTTCTATCGTACCCACTTTTGTGTTGACACCTTTAACCTATCTGGGCGGCGTGTTTTACTCTATCAGCCTGCTGCCCCCGTTCTGGCAAAGTGTTTCACTGGCCAATCCGGTGCTGTACATGGTAAACGGCTTTCGCTATGGCATGCTGGGGCGATCGGATATAGACATTGAGATTGCCTTATTGATTATCGTAGCCTTTATCCTGCTGCTATGGAGTTTCGCGCTGAGACTGCTGGCGCATGGCACGGGTCTGAAAACCTGATGAGAATGTTCGGGAAAAGACTGCAATCAGTATGCATTCGGGTTTTTAATGTTGTCGTGAAACCTCTTTATGCAGTCTGTACAACCACTGTCCTATCAGGAAACCGGCCAGTATTCCAGACGCTGTCTGCTGCATAAATTTCCTGCTACCGGATTGAATCTCAGGCATCCGGCTCATAACGATGCGCGATAACCAGCACGCCCAGCAGCGGGTGATCGATATAGTGCAGTTCATCACGGCGCATTTTACGATGGCTGATGATGTGATAAGACTGTTGACCACGGCTGGTGCTGCTGAATCCTTCGGGTAATTCACTGTTCTGGCTGTTACTCTGCAATAAGGGGCGATTGCCAGGGCTGGTGTTAAGCAGCAAATCCAGGTCAACATGCAGAAAACGTTTTATGCTGACGGCCACGGTGCCCTGCAGATCAGCTACATCATCCTTGCCGCTGATAAAAATCTTTTTGCCACCATTGTCAGAGGCTGGCTGGCGCCATGCCATGTGCACCAATACCGGATATTTGCCCGGTTGGCTGCGCAGGTATAAATCGGTTGTATTCAGCTGGAAACTGGCCTGAGACAGGCGTTTGTAACCATTCACAGATTGTTTCGGCAGGATACCGGCCTGGCTGTAATCCGGTTTTGCAAAATCTTCTGGCCAATATTCATCGGCTCCGGCATCATTGCCCGCGTATTGAAAAATGATCAGTTCAATATCGTATAAACGCGGTTCGCCCTGCGCCGCCAGGCCGTTGCAAAGACCGAGCAGAACAAGACTGATGGCCAGTTGTTTGAGTCGTATAAGTTTCATGCCGCAATGGTACTGAAAATTGGCCGGAATAGAAACGGCTGTGTAGTGGCTCATTACCGTGTAAAAACGATCATTAGCGGTTGTCTCTCGCACCTGTATGACGTATATTGTTTTTTATAAGATACGTCACACAGGTGCCATTATGCAGACAAAGTTAACCCTCAGGCTGGAAGAAACTCTGATTCGCCAGGCAAAGTATTACGCCAAGCAGCATCAACGATCTCTGTCCCAGGTTGTTGCCGATTATTTCCAGATATTGACGCATCAACAATCGCAAGAATCAGAAGTACCTCCCATTACACGCTCACTGCTAGGGATGTTGGATTCGGAATCTCTGGGTGCAGATGACTACAAGAAGTACCTGGAGGAGAAATATCTTTGAGAATCCTGTTCGACATCAACGTGGTGCTTGATGTTTTACCTAGTGTCCGGCAGAAAACTCGCTATTTTCGAGGGGCTATGACCCCGCCCGCCGTCGAATTCAGTCAATTGCCTGCATTTTTGGCCA
>JAHXHF010000059.1 GCA_025656895.1 gamma proteobacterium symbiont of Bathyaustriella thionipta | reverse complement strand
GGCCATTGGCGGTGATCCCAAACAAAACTTTTTACTGGCTTCGGATGCCGGCTATGGCTTTGTAGTGAAACTGGCCGACCTGCTGAGTAAAAACAAAGCGGGAAAGGCGGCCTTGTCCTTACCGAAAGGCGCGCTGGCACTGCCTCCCTCGGCGGTTACCGATGCCGCGACAGATCGTGTTGTGTGCGTCAGCAACGAAGGTCGAATGCTGGTATTTCCACTGGCGGAACTGCCTGTACTGAGTCGGGGAAAAGGTAATAAAATGATTTCTATTCCGCCCAAACGGGTAAGCAGTCGGGAAGAGTTTGTGGTCGGAATGGCTGTGGTCAGTGAAAAAGCCAAACTGCTGATCTGGTCGGGCAAGCGTCACATAGGCTTCAAACATAAGGATCTGGACGCCTATGCCGGCGAGCGCGGTCGGCGCGGTAACAAATTACCACGGGGTTTTCAGAAAGTGGAACGGATAGAAGTTGAATAACTGTAATGGGCAAGCGCAACGCCGCGTACAACAATCAGAGGAAAAATAATGACCTGTAAATTTGCGGAAATGCCGGATGAGAAGGGCTATTTTGGAGAATACGGTGGTCAGATTATTCCACCCGAACTTGTGAAGATAATGAATGACATCAACGATGCCTACGAAAAAGTACGGCAAACCGATGCATTTAAATCCGAACTGGCTTTATTGAACGCAGATTACACGGGTCGTCCCAGTCCTGTTTATTATGCTTCGCGTTTGTCTGAAAAAGTCGGTGGCGCACGCATTTTTTTTAAACGTGAAGACCTGAATCATACCGGCGCGCATAAAATCAATCATTGTCTGGGTGAAGCCCTGCTGGCTAAACATATGGGCAAAACCAAGGTTCTGGCGGAAACCGGAGCCGGGCAACATGGTGTGGCACTGGCAACAGCCTGTGCGCTGGTTGATATTGAATGTGAAATCCACATGGGACAGATTGATATTGAGAAAGAACACCCGAATGTCACCAAGATGAAAATTCTTGGTTGCAAACTGGTGCCGGTTAGCCGCGGTACGCAAACGCTTAAAGATGCGGTGGATAGTGCTTTTGAAGAATATCTGAAAGACCCGGCTAATTATTTCTATGCCATTGGCTCGGTGGTCGGTCCACATCCTTTTCCCCGCATGGTCAGAGATTTTCAAAGCATAGTCGGGCATGAAGCGCGAGCTCAATTCCTGCAGAAAGAGGGCAGGCTGCCGGATATAATCACCGCTTGCGTGGGTGGTGGTTCGAATGCCATCGGCTTGTTTACCGCCTTTCTGAATGATGAAGAGGTCAAACTGGTGGGTGTGGAGCCGGCGGGTAAAGGGCTGGATACGGCCGAGCATGCGGCTACCCTGACCAAGGGTACGAAAGGCGCCCTGCACGGTTTTGAATGCTACAATTTGCAGGATGAAGAGGGCAATCCCTTGCCGGTTTATTCGATTGCCTCGGGTCTTGATTATCCGGGGGTCGGGCCGCAACACTGCTATTTGAAAGACATCAAGCGGGTTGAATATGAAACGGCCGATGACAAGGAATGTCTGGATGCTTTTATGGCTCTGTCACGGCTGGAAGGTATTATTCCTGCATTGGAAAGCGCCCATGCGATTGCCTATGCCATGCGCATAGCCGCCACTCTGCCCAAAGAGAAAAGTATTCTGGTGAATTTGTCCGGGCGTGGCGATAAAGACGCGGATTTTGTGGCGCGGAAATTAAAACTGTAATTGTAAGCGTCACTACGTCAGGCAGGATAAAAATACGTTTTATCCTGCCTGTCTTCGGTATTAAGCTTGATCAGTCCTGCTTGCCACCAATCAGGCGGTAAGCCAGCGCACCGAGTACGCCGCCAACAATGGGTGCCATCCAGAACAACCATAACTGGGCAACCGCCCAATCGCCTACAAACAGGGCTACACCGGTACTGCGAGCCGGGTTAACCGATGTATTGGTTACCGGAATACTAATCAGGTGTATCAGGGTCAGGCACAAGCCGATGGCTAAAGGAGCCATACCGGCCGGGGCGCGCTTATCAGTGGCTCCCATAATAACCAGCAGGAACATCATCGTCATTACAATCTCAGTCAGTAAAGCAGATAATAGATTGTAACCACCCGGAGAATGAGCCCCGTAGCCGTTGGAAGCAAAGCCGGCGGATACTTCAAAGCCGGCTTTGCCGGTCGCAATTACATACAACACACCGGCGGCCACAATCGCACCTGCAACCTGAGCGATGATATAGGGCAACAATTGTCCGGCCGGAAAACGTCCGCCTGCCCACAGGCCTATGGATACAGCCGGATTAAGATGGCAGCCGGAAATATGTCCAATAGCATAAGCCATAGTCAATACGGTAAGACCAAAGGCCAGCGCCACTCCCAGCAGGCCAATGCCGACATCCGGAAAAGCGGCCGCCAGTACCGCGCTGCCACAACCCCCCCAGAACCAACCAGAATGTACCGAAACATTCGGCAATATATTTTTGCATAGGATACCCCTTTTTGATTTGATTTTTTTGCTACAGCCTAAGCCACTTGTGTTAAGTAATCACCCTTCGAGTTAGTAATATACGTTGAATGCTGTATTAATCAATGCATGCTTTGCCACACCGTCGATCCTGATGGTAATTTGAACGGCGAATGCTGCTTGCCGCACCCGCAAGGTGTTTATGTACTACCATTCTGCAAGCTTCATGCTTTCAGCTTGATATGAGCAAGTGTTATGCTCTTGATATCTGACTGATAAATAAAAAATTTCAGATCTAAAAAATTAATAATCGACAGTTAAACAGGATAGTGAAATGAGTATAAAATCTGATCGCTGGATCAGGCGTATGGTTGAATCTGAAGGAATGATTGAACCTTTTGAAGCCGGTCAGGTGCGAGAGACCGAACAGGGACGTATTATTTCCTATGGCACTTCCAGCTATGGTTATGATGTACGTTGCGCGGATGAATTCAAGATTTTCACCAATATCAATTCAGCTATTGTTGACCCGAAGAATTTTGATGATGACAGTTTTGTGGATGTGCAATCCGATGTGTGTATTATTCCGCCCAACTCTTTTGCGCTGGCGCGCACGGTGGAGTTTTTGCGCATTCCACGCAATATTCTAACCATTTGTCTGGGTAAATCGACCTACGCGCGTTGCGGTATTATTGTCAATGTCACTCCGTTGGAACCGGAATGGGAAGGTCATGTAACTCTGGAGTTTTCCAATACCACACCTTTGCCGGCCAAGATTTATGCGAATGAAGGTATTGCCCAGTTTCTGTTTTTTGAATCGGATGAAGTGTGTGAAACTTCATACAGAGATCGTGGTGGTAAATATCATGGTCAGCGTGGAGTAACCTTGCCCAAGTCCTGAAATTCCAGTGATTCCAGTTCCAGCAACAGATAATGCTCTTTTACCGGGCGCTCTATGCGTAATGGAATGTAGTCCAGCGTTTCGGCTACCCAACTGTAGGTGGGGCGGGCTTCGCCCGGTTTACGCAGTTCCAGTTTTATCGCCGGGTAGCTGCCTATCAGGGTTTGCAACAGACTGCTGCCCTGATCATGAAACTGATAATATTTCAGCTTGCCGCCATCGGCCACTGGCAGGCGCCCGTTGCGTTGATCATTTGACAGACGCATGAGCATGGCAATACGCACCGACAGTTTATCCTGTGTGTGTGCCGGTATCGACATACTCCAGTGGTCAGTATTGATGTGAGTAATCACACGTTTCTTTTTTCTGTCGAAGACTACTTTGATACTCTTGACCGGGTGCTCTGCCGTATCCAGCAAATGGTAATGGTATTGTTGCGGAACAATCTGATTCTGGCTGATTTCTCCCTGACTGCTTTCCACAATACGATTCACCCCCATCCATGCGGCGACCGTATTGGGTTGTATGCTGAAATCAATCTGATAGAACCCGGCTGAAGGGTAGCTGAGCTGCATTTGGGCATGACCCACCGGTACGCCCAGGTGACTGATGCGGTAACTGGCGATGAATGGCCGCAGCCCGGGTTCGCTGGCAAACACGCTATTCAGGCACAGGTACAGCAGTGCCGTCATAATAGAGAGGCTTGTTTTCACTCGGCCAGCTGAACCGGTTCCGATAGTGTCTTGCTATCCAGTATGACCTGCTCATCGCGCAGGCAAAGCCGGCCTTCACTGAACCAGCGCACCACCGTCGGATAGAGTTGATGTTCACGCTGTAACACACGGGCTGCCAATGTGTCGGCATCATCGTCTTTCTGAACCGCTACTTTGGCCTGCGCAATCAAAGGCCCGCCATCCAGTTCCAGAGTAACAAAATGGACACTGGCACCGTGTTCCATTTCGCCCGCTTCCAGGGCACGCTGATGGGTGTGCAGGCCGCGAAATTTGGGTAACAGCGAAGGATGGATATTCAGCAGACGGCCGGCATAATGGTTGACAAAGCCGGCGCTTAGAATGCGCATGAAACCGGCCAGTAAAACCAGTTCAGCCTGTGCTGCATCAATGCGTTGTTGCAGTGCCTGGTCAAAAGATTCACGGCTGTCATAATCAGCGGCTGGAATGACCTCGGTTGCAATACCGGCCTGTCGCGCGCGCTCTAATCCATAGGCGTCACCTTTGTCACTGATCACCAACACAATACGGGCATTCATGCCCTGATTGCAGGCATCCATTAGGGCCTGCAGATTGCTGCCGCTACCGGAAACAAGAACAACCAGATTCAGCATCAGACAAACTCGCAGATGGCCTTGCCCTCGCAGCTTTCTATCTGTCCAAGATGGAAAACCTGCTCTCCGGCCTGCTGCAGTAATTGGCTGGCCGTATCGGCCACCTCGGGCGCCACACACACCACCATGCCGATACCGCAATTAAAGGTGCGTAACATTTCAAAATTTTCGATCTGGCCTTGTTCAGCCAGCCAGTTGAAGACCTCCGGACGCTGCCAGCTGGCGGTATTGATCACGGCTTTACAGCCATCCGGCAATACACGCGGCAGGTTTTCCGGTAAACCACCACCGGTAATATGCGCCAATGCCCTGACCGGCTGTTGTTTCAATAAAGACAGCAGGGATTTGACATAGATGCGGGTGGGCGCAATCAGTGCATCGCCCAGTGTTTGCTTGCCCAAAGGCTGCTGCAGGTCTGCCGCGCTGATCTCCAGTACCTTGCGAATCAATGAATAACCGTTGGAGTGCGGCCCGGATGACGCCAGTCCCAGCAGTACATCACCGGGGCGCACGTTGGCTGGATTCAACAGCCGGCTTTTTTCTACAATACCCACCGCAAAACCGGCCAGATCATAATCCGAACCTGCATAAATACCGGGCATTTCCGCAGTTTCACCACCGGTCAGGGCGGCACCGGACAGTTTGCAGCCTTTGGCAATGCCTTTGATAACATCCTGCGCCACATCAATATCCAGTTTGCCGGTGGCGTAATAATCCAGAAAAAACAAAGGCTCGGCGCCGGCAACAATAATGTCATTAACACACATGGCGACCAGATCAATACCAATGCTGTCATGGCGTTGCAATTGCAGAGCCAGCTTCAATTTGGTGCCTACGCCATCTGTGCCGGAAACCAGAACGGGGTTTTTATAATCCTGTACAGGCAACTCAAACAAAGCACCAAAACCACCAATAGAAGACAGCACGCCGGGGCGGAAGGTATCTTTGACCACCGGTTTGATGCGTTCAACCAGCGTGTTGCCGGCATCAATATCAACACCGGCATCGCGGTAGCTTAAAGAGCTGGAAGAGTGGTTATTTTCAGTCATGGGCTTACCCGGAACAGACGCAAAAAATTGCAGGTCGTGCATTTTAACAGTTTGCACATTTTTCCGCAGTAGGAGGTTAAAAATGAAAGAGTTTCAGCGATCCGACATAAGCCACAGCAGGATTGCGTAGCGGGCGCTTTTCCCCACAGCGGTCAGTAACAAAAATATCCACACAGGTACGCGCATCACACCGGCTATAAAGGTCAGTGCATCGCCTACAATCGGCATCCAGGCCAGCAACAATGACCAGATGCCGTACCGTTGAAACCATTGCTGCGCAGATTGCAGACGATCCGCTTTAAAAGGAAACCAGCGGCGCTCCTGAAAGTGCAGAAGATAACGCCCCAGCAGCCAGTTGATCCAGGCTCCCAGAGTATTACCGAGTGAAGCGCACAGCCACAGTATGAGTGGCTCATAACCCTGATGCAGCAGACCCAGGAACAGAATTTCAGAGCCGCCCGGTAACAGGGTGGCGGATAAAAAAGCCACCAGAGCCAGTGATAAATAGGATGACACTTTCCTACAGTCCGGATTCCTGGGGCTGCAGCAGCGCTGTATTGATCATTACGAGCTTGTTGGAATAGCCGATCAGGATTAAATAGATTCGGCTTCAATACTGAAGTTTCACTGTTTTTTTAAGAATCTTGTTTGGCAAAAACCATTCATAAGCATGCTCATGCTACCGATAGAAATAACTTATAA
>JAHXHF010000071.1 GCA_025656895.1 gamma proteobacterium symbiont of Bathyaustriella thionipta | reverse complement strand
TTCATCCTTCCAAGACTACCATAATTGTGTAGCAGCTAAAGCCTTGCACTAAAGTGCATAGTTTTGACTAGCGGCCTGTGACCAATAAAGGGCATCATAACGCGTGTGAGCCGCCGCTGTTAAACCGGGTGAAATATCCAGGTTAAACTGACTGCATTTTTCAACCATCGGGGAATAAAACTTGCGCCGGGCCAACACTCTGTTGACAAGCTCTTCGCGCCTGTTACCAATATGAGCATTTTAACGATTGCCGAGCTGGAAAAAAGCAAACTGGCCGAATTGCTGCAACGTTATGCCATGCAACTTGAAATGGTTCAGCCCGGCCAGCCCATTGCCGGTTCCTGGTGGGGCGAATCGGAAGCCGGACTGATCGCCAACAGGCTGCTGGTACGCCCCGACACGCCGGTACATTCCGCGCTGCATGAAGCCTGTCACTACATCTGCATGGATGTATCACGCCGCAGCATGCTGCATACCAATGCCGGCGGTGACTATGATGAAGAAAATGCCGTTTGCTATCTGCAAACCCTGCTGGCCGATTATGTGCCGCCTTTCAACCGGCAACGTTCATTCGCGGATATGGATGAATGGGGCTACAGCTTCCGGCTTGGATCGGCCCAGGCCTGGTTTGAGCAGGATGCCGAAGATGCCCGCCAGTGGCTGCTGCATCACCAATTGATCGATGCCCGGCAAAACCCAAGCTGGAATGTGCGTATCAACTGAAATTTTCTGCGGCCAGCCCATCCGCTATTTGCCTCAGATCAAAGCCCCCCGTATAAAAAACAGGCTACTCTGATCTTATCATCAGGAATGAACGCAACTATTTGCTGAACAATTACAAAGGACCCAGCATGAAACGACTCTATTTTTTACTGCCGGAACTGGCATTATGCCGAACCATTATTGATGAACTGCTGGCACAAGGTATTGCGCAAAGCCATTTGCATGTGATTGCCAACAGCAGTCATTCACTTGAAGGATTGCCGAAGGCCACCGCCTGGCAAAAAAGTGATGTCAAATACGGCATAGAACTGGGCATTGGCATGGGGGGTATGGCCGGCTTGCTGGGCGGTTTGCTGGCGGTAAGTTTTCCGCCGTCCGGTCTGGTGCTGGCAGGGGGCGCCACTCTGGCGGGTGGCGCATTGGCCGGCGCCAGCTTTGGCGGTCTGGTGTCCGCGCTCATGCGCAGCCATGAACATAATCATGAGCTGGATGCATTCGAATCAGCCGTTATGGATGGAGACATCCTGTTATTGGTAGATGTTCCCCGGCATGAAGTGGAAGCGGTAAAACAGCTGGTCACGCAACATCATCCGGAAGTGCAAATTGGCCTGGCCGAACCGAGGAAAATATAAACGGCCGTAACGCTCAAGCCATAAAAAACCCGGCATCAGCCGGGTTTTTTACGGTAACGCCTGTAAAGCTTATTTCAGACGATCAATACCCAGCATTTTGAGAATGTATTTCTCGTAGATAGGCTCGGAAGTACCTTTTTTCATTTTGCGAATAAAGTATTTTTCAAAGGCGATTTTTGCCATGTGTACCCATTTGCCCTTTTTAAACCAGGCTACGTTACGTGGTGGAATCTGCGGCAATGCTACAAAGGCAGCGCCGGTATCCCCCATATCCGCCAGGCAGATAGCGTTCCAGGTGCCGCGTTGATCCGGTTGTTTGCCGGCCAAGTCATTCATAATGTTATGCACGGTTGCGGTTACCATGGATTCAATCATATAACCGGTTTTCGGTGCGCCCGTTGGTACCGGGGTAGGTTCTACCGGAGGAATAGCAATACAAACACCGACTGAGTAGATGTTGTTATATTTCGGGTTGCGCTGAAAATCATCCACCATCACAAAACCACGCGGATTACACAGGCCTTCTACATTGGCAACCGCATCCACCCCTTTAAAGGCCGGCAGCATCATGGCATATTTAAAATCAACTTCATGCTGTTTTTTCAGTTCACCCGTATCGTTCAACTCATCCACAAACAGCTTGCCCTTTTCCACCTTGGTGGTTTTGGCATTGGTAATCCACTTCATGTGGTGGTTACGCATGTCGCTTTCCAGAAAGCCTTTGGAATCACCGACACCACCCAGTCCCAGATGGCCGATATAAGGTTCGCTGGTTACAAAAGTAATGGGCACCTGGTCACGAATTTTGGCACGGCGCAAAGCGGTATCCAGAATAAAGGCGAATTCATAAGCCGGACCGAAACAACTGGCAAAAGGCATGGCGCCAATAACAACCGGTCCCGGGTTTGCCACCAGTTCCTTGTAGGCATCATAGGCTTTTTCAGCATGATCAATGCTGCACACAGAATGGGTGTGGCCTTCAGGGCCGGAGCCTTCCACTTCTTCAAACGCCAGACGCGGGCCGGTAGCAATCACCAGGTAGTCATAATTAAGCGTTTCGCCACCTTCCAGTTCCAGCTTGTTGCCTTCCGCGTCAATTTTATCGACGCGTTTGGCAATAAAATTAATATTTTTGCGTTTCAGGTAAGGCTCAATATCAAAACAGATATCAGAACGGTCACGCCAGCCGACTGCGACCCAGGGGTTGGATGGCACAAATTGAAAATATGACTGTGCATTTACAACCGTAACATCGTGTTCTTTACCTAATTCACAACGCATTTCATAAGCGGCCGGCATACCACCGGTACCCGCTCCTAAAATTACAATATGTGCCATCTTCTTTTTTCTCCTCGGTGTAATTTAATATATTTTAGCGACTAAGACAAAGCAATTTCCATGCCGTTTTAATTATTATTCCCAGCTGAACTTTCAACCTACAAAATCCATGCGTTTAGCATACATTAAGATCGCGACATATCGAGTAATTTTTTCTTTTTTTCACTTGCCCGGCCCAATAGACTGAAAATCACTATTCAGACCGTAGTAAATGACAGGCTAAAGGCCCGGATGGATGATTTCAGCAGCTTGCAGAGTGATTACGGTCAAAACAGCGTCAATACGGCCAGCAGCAAACAGGATGAAGCCGTCAGTTATGGCAGATCGTCAGGCCGCGCATGCTATTCTGACAGTTGTGGCGCAAATCAATAGCCCATGACAGCCGCAAGACAGCCACTTATTCCTTACGAGCATTGATGCTCTGACTGTATACCATCAAAAAACTCAACGCAGCCGGTTTCCAGAGAATATTCTGCGCCTACAATCAACAAACCATCCTTGTTAACCGCATTTTCCAGAGTCTCGGAACCGTGTCGCAACTGGTTTACCGATGAACGCACATTGCTGCGTACTGCTGCGCTGATCAGTGCCTCGGTGTTTTGCCATAACTCAGTGCCCTTAAAAGACTCTACCGAAGGACGAATGCGATCAACGATTGAACGGATATTGCGAGAATGTTCCCCTTGTTCATGTTTCAGAACATTCACCGTGGCACAAATGGCCCCGCACATGGTGTGCCCCAGAACAACCACCAGCTGGGTTTTAAACTGGGATACGGCAAACTCGACGCTGCCAATTTGAGAAGGTGCGACCACATTACCCGCCACACGAATCACAAACAGATCACCCAGCCCCTGATCAAATACAATTTCAGCCGGCACGCGTGAATCCGAGCACCCCAGAATGACCGCAAAAGGCTCCTGATCAGCCACCTGTTCATCACTCTGGGCGGGAGACAAAATGCTCCTGCTGGCCGAAACACCGGATACAAATCGCTGGTTACCGTCAATCAGACGCTGTAATGCTTGCTGTGCTTTGAGCATAATTTTCCTTTGTCATCACTTTTGAACTTATTGTGACTGCCCATGAATGAATAAAGGCAGCCTTCAGGGCATCTCTATTAATTCTGGGCATTGCAGATTGAGAATCAAAATGAGTCAGATCAAGGCGCAAATCGCACGCAATAGCAGGCTATTGCGAAGATTTGCAACGCTGAGATGGCTCATTTTGAACTCAAGCTGCTTGTCCATGGATTAATAGAGGTGCCCTTCAATCATTCAGGGCATATTGCTGCATTTCATGCAATAAATCCTGTAAACCATCGTGATCAAACGCTTCATTCATCTGCTGCATTCTGTGGCTGAATTCGCAGCCCTCGGGTAACACGGCAAGCGCTTCACTAATGGCAGCAAAGTCTCCCATGGATAAGGCGGTGGCTAATTTATCAGCCGCAAGACGCGCTTCCTCCTTTGAGCTGAGTATGGATTGCGCTGTTTTTTCATGCGTAACTTTCAGCACGCTCAATATTTCTTCTACTGCCTGCTTTAATGTAAGCGATAAAGCCTGTAACAGATTATCAATTTGAGCGGCATCCGGCGATGAATTTTTCAAGCTTTCTTCCAGTAAACGCGCGGCTTCAAACAGGCTATCTGCGGACAGGTTACCCGCCATCCCCTTGAGGTTATGTACCTGCATACGGGCCTCTGCGTACTCTCCTTTTTTTATAGCCACACCGATCTCATCCGCGTCACCGGCATGATGGGTAGCCAGGCGTAACAATAGCTTGCCGTACAACTCTGAATTATTCGCCGCCCGACTGATACCACTGGCACTGTCAAAAGATTTCAGCCTGGTAAAATCGACCGCGCCCGAATCAGGCCCGGCGGCAACAGGTTCGGCCGGCAAATGCCTGCCATCGGCTGCGGAAATTTTCGGCTTAATCCATTTCGCCATCGTGGTCAGCATGTCCAGAACATTAATAGGCTTGGCGATGTGGTCATTCATACCGGCCGCCAGTGCCTTATCACGATCCCCCGCCATGGCATTGGCCGTCATGGCAATAACCGGCAGATGCCTGAGTTTTTCCTGCTCGCGAATTCTGCGGCAGGCTTTATAGCCATCCATAACCGGCATTTGAATATCCATTAAAACCCCATCAAATTCCTGCTGCTCCAGCATATCCAGTGCTTCCTGGCCGTTATTCGCAACCACCACTTTCATGCCGTTAACCGATAATAATTCAATCGCCAGTTCCTGATTAATGGCATTATCTTCCACTAGCAGAATATGCGCACCCTTGAGATGAGTGGCGGCATTTTCTTCATCCTGACGACGCACACCCGAACGACTTCTACCACTGATTTCATGCCCGAATGCCGGCATAATGGAATCCAGCAGAGTGGATGCAGTTACCGGCTTGGAAAGCACACCGTTGGGGTGAATATCAGCGGCCGCCTCATTGACCTCTTCGCGACCGTAGGCTGTAACCATAATGACGGCCGGTGATTGCTCATCATTATAGGTTTGCTGAAGCTCGCGTACCGTTTCCACACCGTCCATGCCCGGCATTTTCCAGTCCATCAAAACCAGATCATAAGGTTCTTTTTTCTGTATGGATGCTTCAATCATCTGCAACGCCTGCTGCCCGCAGCTGGCATATTCCGGTTCAAAATGAAAGGTTGCCAGCATACTGCCCAGAATTTCCCGTGCCGAAGCATTGTCATCCACCACCAGCACCCGTAAGCCATACAAATCAGGAGCAGGCGCTACCAGCGGCATGCTATTCTCATCCCCATGGCCAAAACAGGCGGTAAAATAAAAAGTGGAACCTTCTCCGGGCTTGCTTTCAACCCATATTTTTCCTCCCATCATTTCGGTCAGTCGTAATGAAATGGTCAGACCCAGACCGGTTCCGCCAAAACGCCTTGTGGTTGAGGTATCGGCCTGACTGAATGACTGAAAAAGCCGTTGCTGCTGTTCTTCCGTCATGCCCATGCCGGTATCGGAAATAGAAAACTGCAGACACACCTGTTCATCGGTTTGCTCCAGCAGGCGAATACGCACCACAATCTCGCCCTGCTCGGTAAACTTGACCGCATTATTCCCCAGATTGACCAGAATCTGTCCCAACCTGAGCGGATCACCAATCAGTGCCACCGGCACATCGGGTGACAGATCAAACAATAATTCCAGCCCCCGTTCTTCGGCTTTCAGGCCAACCAGGTTGGTCAGATCAGCCAGCACATCTTCCACCCGGAAATTGATTTTTTCCATATCCAGCTTGCCGGCTTCAATCTTGGAAAAATCCAGTATGTCATTAATAATGCCCAGCAAGGCATTGGCGGAACGATGTACTTTTTCAATATAGTTACGCTGTTTACGATTCAGCTCTGTCTTAAGCGCCAGATCGGACATACCGATAATGGCATTCATGGGGGTGCGTATTTCATGGCTCATATTGGCCAGAAAGCTGCTTTTTGCTTCACTGGCTGAATCAGCCTCATCTTTCGCCACCAGCAGTTCCTGCTCTACCCGCTTACGTTTTTCAATATCCTGCGCAAGCTGACTGGATACCGCAATGGAGTCAGCCGCATGTTCCAGCCATTCTTCTTCCGCTTCGCTTAACGGCTTCAGCAAAACCAGTTGCAACACACCCACACATTCACCTTTTAATTCCAGCGGAAACTCAACGACTATGCACTAAAGTGCATAGGTTGCTGGGATTGGACTGAAAGTCCCATGTCATTCAAGGATCATATTACTATTATCTT
>JAHXHF010000238.1 GCA_025656895.1 gamma proteobacterium symbiont of Bathyaustriella thionipta | reverse complement strand
TATAAAGGCAAGCTTGCCTGTAGTTGATAACGGCCTTGCGGTATGTCTGTTTTTGTCAGCGGTGATACTCCCAGAGGCTTAGCATCCAGGCTGATCTCGGCACCCGGCGGGCTGGATTGAATAGCAATAATGCCCGCTAAAGGCTCAAGCCTGGCGCTGAATAACTGGGAATCAGCCGGGCTTGCGGTATACAGGGTCTGCAGAGGCTGATAGCCTTTTTTGGAAGCCTTAACCTGATAGCTTCGCCCCGGCAGCGCCAAAAAGCCATCGGCCAGAACCAGACTGCCCAGACCGCTTACCGAATACTCGTCGGCTGGTGGCTCAATTTGAATTCTGACCCAGACGCTGCTGATGAAATAAATACCCGGAAGCAGCAAGGCTAACAGGATTAGCCACAACCACCAGGAACCCGGCATTTTTAATGGCGGGCGTCTGGCTGCGGCCGCTTTGAGTGCCGGCGGCTCAAAAACATGCGGTTGAATAACGCGGTGACTTTGCATACTTATTGAATTTTCCGGGTTAGCTGAAGATGGCCTGGTTTTGCAACCGCTCCATACCCGCCACAAAAAACATTCAGGACAACAGCTGCTTGCCGTTCATATAAGCCTGCAACACCTCGGGTACGCGAATGCTGCCATCCGCCTGCTGATAATTCTCCATAACCGCCACCAGGGCACGACCGGCGGCTACACCGGAACCATTCACGGTATGTAACAATTCGGGCTTGCCGGTATCAGGATTACGCCAGCGCGCCAGTAAGCGACGTGCCTGAAAATCAGTGAAATGGGAGCAGGAAGAAATCTCCCGATACTTTTGCTGTCCCGGTAACCAGACTTCCAGATCATAAGTTTTAGCGGCTGAGAAGCCGGTATCGCCGGCACACAGGGTTACCACCCGATAAGGCAGTTGCAAGGCCTGTAATACCGCTTCGGCATGGCCGGTTAAATCTTCCAGGGCCTGCCAGGATTGATCGGCGGGCAGCAACTGTACCATTTCCACTTTTTCAAACTGATGCTGGCGAATCAAGCCCCGGGTATCTTTGCCGTAGGAGCCGGCTTCGCTGCGAAAACAGGGAGTATGAGCCACATATTTCAGCGGCAGATCGGCCGCATCAATAATCTGTTCACGCGCCAGATTGGTTACCGGTACTTCGGCGGTTGGAATTAAATAATACTTTTGTTCACCCTGCAGAGCGAATAAATCTTGTGCAAATTTGGGTAACTGGCCGGTGCCCTGCAAGCTGTCCGCATTCACCAGATAAGGCACATAGGTTTCGCTGTAGCCATGCTGCTCGCTGTGTAAATCCAACATGAATTGAATAAGCGCGCGTTGCAGCCGTGCCAGTGGTCCATGCAGCACCGCAAAGCGGGAACCACTGAGTTTGGCCGCCGCATCAAAATCCAGCCAGCCAGCAGCTTCACCCAGGTCAACATGATCTTTGGCTTCAAAATCAAATTCGGCCGGCTTACCCCAGCGACGCAATTCAATATTGTCCGTCTCGGATTTTCCATCCGGCACAGATTCATGCAACATATTGGGAATCACGCGCATGTAGGCCCGCGTGCGTTGCCGGATATCACTCAGCCTGCTTTCCGCCTGCTTTAATTGCTCACCCATATCGGCCACCGCAGCCAGCAGCGGCTGAATGTCTTCACCCGCCGCCTTGGCTTTGCCAATGGCTTTGGAACGGCTGTTACGTTCGGCCTGCAAACGTTCTGTTTCCAGTTGTACGGTTTTGCGTTCATATTCCAATGATGCCAGCCGCTCAACATCCAGTTGAAAACCACGCCGGGCCAGTTGCTTTGCGACAGTCGCCACATCATTTCTTAATAATTTTGCATCCAGCATAAAACTTTATCCGTTTGTTTCAGCAGGCCAGCTCACCACATGGCCCGGTTTAAGTTCAGATTTCAAATGAGACAAAATTCTTTTTATTTTTTCGTCTTCATCAAAAAACTCGATAACAATTGGTAAATTCAGCGACAGATCAATCAGGGATGCCGAATGAATCTGGCCGGATTGACCAAAGCCGGCAATGCCACGAAAAACCGTCACACCGGTGACTTTTTCCTCATCATGCAAATGCCGGAACAGTTTCTGCATAACATGTTCACCTTCCGTGCAATAAATACGCACCATACGAATCGCCACTGTTTTCATCCGATTTGCCTCCCTATCATAACGCCCACCCCGGCAGCACCCACCGATAACACCACACTCAGCAACACATTCATCAAAGCCTTGAAATAGCTGGCTTGCTCCAGCAAATTAAGTGTTTCAATCGAAAAGGTTGAAAAGGTGGTAAAAGCACCCAGAAAGCCAATCAAAACAGCTGCCCGCCATTCAATGGACAAGGTAATGCGATCCATAAAAACAACAAATAACAACCCCATTAACAAGGAGCCGATAACATTAACCGCCAGCGTTCCAACCGGAAAATCCCTTCCCAGCCAGGCATAAACCCCCGTTGAAAACCAGTATCGCATAACCGCACCCAGGGCGCCGCCAGTCGCTATAAACAGAATTTGTGTCATAAGGGCGCATTCTAACCGTCACATCCATTATGGGGAAGTGAATACCCCTGCACTTGTACTATTTCATACAGACAGCTTACACTCACATCATTGCAAAGGTTGCTATTTGCAGGATATTGAAATAATCTGTGTCCAGGCATAATTTTTCTTATTGAGGGCTTTATTGATGAGCAAACTTCGCAACATTCGCTTCAAATGGCTGATTCCCATAGCCATCGGTTTCAGCAGCAGCATTTTCGCAGGTTTGCAATCCACCCCATTGGCGACAAGCAATGATCAGCCCACGGTCGTAAACGATTTAACCGGAAAAGTCATTCTGGAAAGAAAATTGCTGGCCAGTGACGCAGCCAGTAATGATGAACTGGGAAATGCGGTTGCTATTTCAGGCGACACTGTTGTTATTGGTGCTCCGGATGAATCTCATGGCGGCATCCAGTTTCATCAAGGCGCGGCCTATGTTTATGTTCGCAATGGCAATAACTGGGTTCAGCAGGCCAAACTCATCGCCAGTGGTGGCAATATTGAAGACAATTTTGGAACCTCTGTTGCCATCGAAGGAAATACAATCCTGGTGGGTGCGCCCAATGATGATTTCAAGGGCTTCGATAGTGGTGCGGTTTATGTCTTTACCCGTATCGTCGGCAGCAGTTGGATGCAAAGAACGAAAATAGTTGCCTTTGACGGCATTGGTGGGGATCAGTTTGGTAATGCTGTCGCCCTTTCAGGAAGTACCGCGCTGATCGGAGCCTACCGCGCGCAGGGCAATTTCAATTCCAGTGGTGCCGCCTATGTTTTTACCGGCAGTGGCAGTTCCTGGTCCCAGCAAGCCCGGCTTACCGCCAGTGATGGTGCCTCCCAGGATGAATTTGGCGCAGCACTGGCTCTGTACGGCAACACGCTACTCATCGGCGCACGTGGTGATGATGATAATGGCCAGTCCAGTGGTTCTGCCTATATTTTTACCCGCTCGAATTCCAGCTGGAGTCAGCGCATCAAACTGCAACCTTCTGATGGTAAAATCAATGACCAGTTCGGCACCTCTGTCTCACTGGTGGATGGCCGCGCCATGATAGGCGCACCGGGTGGCGATCAGGGCTCACTTAATCGAGGCTCGGCTTATATATATGGTGGTTTCGGCTCATCCTGGCTGCTGCAGGCCAAACTCAAATCTTTGGAATCATCCCTAAGCAGTCAGTTCGGACGTTCCGTCTCATTATCTGACAGCATGGCTCTTGTGGGCGGTCAGTGGCAGGATAACAGCTTCCCCCGAGGTGCCGCCTACCTGTTCGAGCGCAACGCTAACAGCTGGTCTTTGCAGCAAAAACTGTTGCCTGTTGTGCATGATGGACAGACCAATACCCGCTTTGGCAAAGCTGTTTCCATATCGGATGTCAGTGGCCTGGAAACAGCCCTGGCCGGCGCACCTGAAGCGGATGGAGCGGCCAATGAATCCGGTGCAGCCTATGCCTATATTTATGTTGATGAGGAACCGCCTGCCAGTAACGATCCAATGAATAATGATTTCGGAGCAGATGGTAAAGCCGACATACTGGCCCGTAAAACAGCTTCCGGTCAATTCTGGCTATATGAAATGAATCACCATGTTCGCAGCGGCAGCAATGCCGGTGGTACCAGCCCCACCTGGGAAGTTTCCGGTATCGGCGACCTGGGCGGTGACGCCAGAGCGGACATTGTTATTCGCAATACCGCTTCCGGTCAGCTGTGGCTGTATGAAATGGATGGCAGCACCCGTATCAAAAGCAACAGTATTACAGGTCTGAGTCTGGACTGGAAAGTAGCCGGTCTGGGTGATCTGGGTGGTGATGGCAAGGCCGATATTGTTGTTCGTAACCAGACCAGCGGACAAATATGGCTGTATGAAATGAACGGTCATATAGCCACTGGTAACAATATTGGTGGTTTAAGCCTGAACTGGAAAATTGTTGGTATCGGCGATCTTGACGGTGATGCTAAAGCCGACATCATTATACGCAACATCACCACCGGGCAATTATGGCTGTATCAGATGGATGGACATACGATTACTGCCAGCAACTCTATTGGTGGCCTCAGTCTTGACTGGGAAGTATCCGGCATTGGTGACCTGGGTGGCGATGGCAAGGATGATATCGTGATCAGAAATACGCTCACTGGTCAGCAGTTTCTTTATGAAATGGATGGGCACATACGTACCGGCAGCAATATTGGAGGTCTGGGACTGGCCTGGGAAGTGGTACAAATTTCCGATCTGGGTGGCGATGGCAAAGATGATATCGTTATACGTAACACCACAACCGGTCAGCTTTGGCTGTACGAAATGGACGGCAACATCCGCTCCAGCAGCAACAGCATTGGCGGTCTGGCGTTAGACTGGGGCGTGCAACCTTGAAAAAAATGCCTGTCACTGGCGTGACAGGCTGTCAGATTCTGGTAGGCGCGAGTGGGATCGAACCACCGACCACTACCATGTCAAGCTGTTGAGATAAGTTTTCATTAAGTTTCATTCTATTGCAAATAGGTTGTTTTTTTATCTATATTTCAGATAGTTATATAAACTTTATGGTTTTCTAATCTTTCACTCTATTGCATTCCATTTCATTATATTTCACAATAAATTCCACCTGTAGTTTTCACCTATAGATGCTTCGTTTCCCCTATTTGTAAGCGACCGCTTTTCTGATTCGAGTAGAGGTCGTCAAATGTATGGAATTTATCTTTGGCAAAACGCAAACCCATTACCACTGAACTTCAGCTTAAACGGATGCGATCCGAAAGCAAGGCTGTTGACGTTAAAATTGCCCACACATCTGGTCTGGTAGTTCGTTTTGATCCCGCTGGTGGAAAATCATTCCGGTGGGATCGCGGCTCTGGAAATAAACCTAGAGTTATCACCTACGGTCAATTTCCAGACCTTTCACTGGCAAAAGCAATTTCCATCCACAATAAAACCAAAGAACGACACAAAGACGGAACGCTCACTGCGCTTGAAGCAGGCGCTCCAACCACAGTCAAAGAGCTTGCCGAGGTATTCTACACGGATCGAATTGTTCCCAATCGCAAACGACCCGAGGTAGTCCGAGCGATTCTGAACAATGACATTATACCTCAACTTGGATCCGTTAAACTACGAACAATCAGCACATTAGCCGTCCGCAAAGCTGTGCTCAAAGTTACTGAGCGCGGAGCCACCACGCACGCAGGCAAGGTGCTTGCCATTATCAAGCAAATGTTACGATTTGGGGTCGCCATTGGCGTGATGGAGTTTAACGCTGCCGACACGCTCGAACGAGTTGACCTGGGAATCCAGGACAACCAGCGAGATCGTGTTCTCGACCATGATGAATTAAAACTATTCTGGCACGCTTTGGAAAGTGCTCCCCGGCTCTCTCTGCCAGTCAAAGTTGCTCTTCAACTTTTAACTCTGCTTGGCCTTCGTTCTGCTGAGCTACGGCAATCCAGATGGGAGGAAATCGATGATCATACGCTGACTATCCCTGTAAAAAATCAGAAGTTGTCACCTCGGCAGGAGAAAAAAGGTAAACCCTTTGTCGTACCCCTGACCGACTTCGCACTGGGGCTTTTTGATCAGCTACGCGGACTCGACGAAGAATGGATTTTTCCGGGCAGTAACGAAGGCCCTATTGCAGATAAGGTTTTTTGTCGAGCCACGTCCAGATTATTTAAACTCAAAATTGGTAGCGTGCCTTTATTGCCGATGGAGAAGTTCACACCGCATGACCTGCGTAGAACTATGCGATCCAATCTATCTCAGCTGGGAGTGCCACCACACGTCGCGGAGAGATGCTTGAACCATAGCTTGGGTCGCATACTCGCAACGTATGACCAATATGACTATTTAGTGTTTGAACGAAAACGATTAAACCCTAAGAAAAACAATAATCTATATACTGTTCAGTGGACTAAAGATTATAATGCCTGTAT
>JAHXHF010000266.1 GCA_025656895.1 gamma proteobacterium symbiont of Bathyaustriella thionipta | reverse complement strand
ATCCATGATCATCTCCTGTGAAATACTCAGGAGAAAGTGTTACCGATGTACAGGTGAAATAATAGGTGCTGATTTATTGGCGCTTACGATACAGTAACCAGGCGGCACTGGCTGCTTCCATTTCCTCTCTGGCCTGCAAACGACGTAATTGCGCAATCTTCACTGCCGGGCTGACCAGGTGACGAATAAAAGGATCCGAGAAATAAAAGAATGAGCGTGTCTTCGACTGTATGGGTAATTGTGTCAACATGTACCTGAACTCGGCACTTTGCCCCAGGCTGGCCTGCCCCTGACCCGCAACCATAGCCTGCACCCGCATCATTTCATCTTTATGCGTGCTGATGAGCAACAGCCCCTTGTTAACCGCCCAGTAGCTGCTTCCATGCGCATGCTGAAATTCAAACAGCTGTTCACGGATGGGCACCCCCAGAACAGCCAGCATTGTTTTCACCAGTTTGGGATGTTGCAGTTTCATGACCAGCGTTAAGTCTGTGCCATCCAGTACAAACAGGTCCGGCATAATCACCGCCAGTTCACCCACGGCCGGGCTATTCAGAAAACGCTGCGCCCAACTTTCATCAATACCCAGCTTGCCAAAATAACGTTGCTTCAGGTGATAATCATTACTTTCACCGGATAGCGAAGCGCCCCCGTGAAAAATAAAATCACTGCCCGCATTCAAATACTGAGACAAGGCTTTGCCATCCGCAAACCAGGCAAAAAAGTGATCACTTGGAACCACATCGGCCAGCGCCAGAGAACCACCCTTTTTGCCCGCCATCATCTGCATAAAGGGGTGGCTTTGCACTTGCACACCCTGGATGGATTCAATCGGAATATCCACCGCCCCGGCACTGGCATGGTCTTCCGCAAGATTCTGTAGTTGCAGTGTTTCGCGCATCGCGGCACGACCACCCAGAACATTGAACAGACTGGCGTTATCATCCTGCCTTCTGTCATTTCGTCTTGCCGCCAGAGACAAATCCGAATACTTCCTATCATACTGGCGCAAGCCAGCATCCAGCCAATAGGGCAGATAAGCCGATTGCCCATCACCCAACATATTTGCCCACTGGCTGAAGCGCTTGTCCGCCCAGCGTTTTACAAGTTCTTCATCCTGCATTTGAGTGACTTGCGGTTTCCATGCAAGCAAAAGAGTCTGTCCGCTTTCGCTGTTTTTCAGTTTGATTATTACACCATTATCCGGCACATCGCCTGTTAAACGGGCGCTGATCTGATAACTGGCTACCTGCTTTATTTCAGCCAGCTGCTGTTGTATTGATGGCTGTTGAGCAATAATTTTCAAGCCAAATTTTTTGACCTGATGCGGATCAATGGCAACCAGCTTGACCGAGCCATCCGAGTACACAACCCAGTGCTTTCCATCATCAATCAAGGGATTCAGGTCCAGCAGCAAAGGCTGTATAACTGCCGACTGTACAGGTTTTCCATTCCTGTCCAGAATGCGCACGGACGGCACTAAAAAAACATGCTGCAAAGCTTCCTTGTTATAGAATCTTTGCTTATGCAGAAAATCAAGGTTTTCAGCAGCCACACCCTCATTGTTGCGGGCATGGGACTCCAGCTTGCGATAAATACGGCTTAACAAATACTGCCTGTCATTCCGCTGTCTGATTTCATTCTGTTCAAGCGCATGTTTGCCCTGGCTGCGCAGTTCAATAATGTCAGGCGGCGATAAGCTTATTTCTCCTAACACTGCATTGGAATGCGTAGTAACAGACCATTGCCCCTGGCTGGGCAGGTCAACACGCCCACCCACGATCACAACAGAAGTTTTCGGATGAACAAAAGAACTCGGCTGCACCACCTGCAGCGCAGCCAATGCAGTAGCGTTAACAAAAGCAAGCAATACAAAAACAATGACACGGAACATGGCGGGGAACCTCGAATCAATCAATGACTGAGGTTCAGATTAGCATGATCAAGCCATCAAACGGGGGATGAATGCGCCTTTCAAAACAAGTAGCGGCCAGGGTTACCCGGGGTATTATGTGCTGATACTCTGTTTCAAAACATCATATTCTCAATAATGCCGGTAGCTTGTCTTCAGGCAAATGATAGCGCCTTTTCCAGTGTGTTAAGGGGCAGTTAAAAACCAGGCTGTTGGCACAAAGCTGTAGATTCAGTTCATCATCAGCCTGCCCGTACAGGCGATCACCCACCACTGGAAAACCGGTTTGCTGTAGATGGCGACGAATTTGATGTTTACGTCCGGTCTCTATATTTACATGCAATAACGAACGATCTGTTTGCGCATCATAGTTCAGCCGCGAGACAATACTGCGCGCTGTTTTTTCATCCAGCGGCAGATCGACCACCTGTTTATCCGGCTGGGGCGGGTATTCGCCCTTGACCAATACCCGGTAACTTTTTTCAATAGCACGTTGTTTGAATAATTCTGACAGAGCCTGGGCCGCACGCTTGCTGTGCGCCATCAGCATCAGACCACTGGCAGCCCGATCCAGTCGATGCACCAGATAAGCCGAACGCTGTGGCTCTAAATGCTGCTCCACCCAACGGCCGAGCGTGCAATGATCTCCCCATTTGGAACCTTGCGACAACATGCCGAAAGGTTTCAGCCAGACACTGTAATCACCTTCATCCGAAATTAATTCGGCAGGCTGTGGCTGCTGCTGCAACACATCTTCGTCATAATAAAGATAAAGGCTATCACCGCTTTGCAGTTTTTTTGAAGAACGCCGCAAACGCCGGGTGTGCTGCCCGTGAGTGCGCCACACCGCGCCCTTTTGCATAATGCGTTTTATCTGCCCTCGTCCCAGGCCGGTTCGCACAGACAGAATATCAACGGCGGTTTCAGCATCCGTTTCTATCGGAATATTTTGTTCAAATTTACTTTCCATGCCGCTAATACCCGAACTGACCCTGCCATTGTCCTTTGTGGTAATCAATTTTCAGCCAATGAGGAATATAGGCATCCGGATTAACAATGGGGAAATCACTCAGAGGAGGCTTGCCATTAACCTCTTCTACACGGCAACTGCTCGTCATAACCGGGTGAAATCGCATGGCCAGTTTGTCATTCACCTTAACATGATCTTTTGCCTGCCCGGCTTCTTCAAAACGTACCTGTTTACGCAGCAGACAACTGAAATAGAGTTCCATTTCCACCAGTAACAAAGCATTACACTCTGCCAGCCGGCTCCTGGCTGAATGGCTCAATGAAACCCTAATCGGGCGTTTGCCTATATTTATCTCATATTCCATTTCATGTACTAAAAAAAGTTGAATCAGATATCAGGAAATTTTACGCGAATAGACTAAAGAATATCTCTGTATGTATGAAGATGCCCTAAAGGGGTATCAAGGCATGCATTCATCCTGAAATTGACAATATCCTTTCAATGATGTCCCCCTGATAAAGCCAACTGTTTGCGCAGTGCTCGAATCTGCTCGCGCATTTCCAGTACCAGGGCGATGGCCGGTAGATTAATTTCAAGTTCATGCTGCAAGCGCATACTGGCTTGCACCCGTCCGATACATTCCTGCGAAAAATTCCATTCGGCCGGTGTCGGGCCGAATGGTTCCAGGATGCCGTATTCAACCAGTTCAATCAGCATGTCGGCCGGTATATTACAAATATGGCACAGTTCGCGTGTACTCAAACGGGTGTCATCATCATAAATGGTCACTTGCATGTCTAAACCCCCAAAGCCTGACGTGGATTAAAGCGCATGATCTGCTCCATTTTACGATACAGTTCACGCTTTTCTTCGGTATCGGCCTGTGGCACAACAATCTTGGTAATGACGTACAAATCACCCGCTTCACGTGCCGGAATGCCTCGTCCCTTCAGGCGCATTTTAGTACCACTGCGGGTATTTTCAGGTATTTTCATGTCAACCTTGCCATCAGGAGTGGGCACTTCAAGGGTTGTACCCAGGGCCGCTTCCCACGGGGCCAAAGGTAAATCCAGATACAGGTCTTTACCATCTACGCGGTACAGACTGTGAGGCTTGAATTCCACCTCCAGATACAAATCGCCCGATGGGCCGCCACCCAGTGAAGGCGCCCCCTGCCCTGCCAGCCGGATACGCTGGCCTTCTTTAATACCCTTGGGAATACGTACATTCAGGGTGCGACTTTGAGTCACTACATGTCCGGCCGGGTCGACCTGCGGCACTTGCAGAGTAATGGCGCGCTGGGCACTATGCCAACTGTCTTCAATATCAATCAACACACGGGCGTGATGATCTTCTCCGGGCACGTGGCGTGCCCCCTGATAGCCACCCTGAGCCGAAGCACGTCCGAACAGTGATTCAAAGAAATCACTGAAAGCAGCCGCATCACCACCGGTATAGCCTCCGCCACTGAATTCAAAACCGGCATCCCAGTCAGGCGGCGGGCGAAAATCCTCGCCCTGCTTCCAGCTTTTTCCTAACTGGTCATAAGCGGCCCGTTTCTCTGGATCTTTAAGCGCCTCATAGGCTTCGTTGACTTCCTTGAAGCGCTCTTCCGCATCGGCTTCGCTGCTGACATCAGGATGATATTTACGCGCCAGTTTACGATAGGCACGCTTGATCTCTTCCTGGGTAGCATCACGCTGCACACCCAGAAGTTTGTAATAGTCTTTATATTCCATACCCGCAATATACCCCGAAACAGTGGGAAAGATGGAAATTAGATGGGGCTGGGATCAGTATTTTCAAGTGCCCACAAGCTCTTATTGCATAATTTCAACAACTTCTCCACGCGCTCTCATGGCATCGGCTCTGGATTGTATATAGCGCTGGAAATTAGGCTGTTTTTTATAGGCGCCGCTCAGTACATAATCCATGGCCGCATGCTGATGAAAAGCCTTTAACCAGGCCTCGCTACGAAAAACCTCCTGACCGTTTCGATCAAAATACACCAGTGTGGGCGCATAATTAATGTGCAAGTCTCGTGCCCACTGGCGGGCACTGGTCTTTTTACCTGCCGGTGTTATCAGACTGTCATCAGACCACATATTCAGTACCAGCCGGTTAAACTCAAGAAAAGAATGGCGCACCGCCTCGCGCTGTAAAATATCATCATGCAGCACATCACAATCTCTGCACTGTGGCTGTTCAAACAACACCAGCAAAGGCCTGTCAGCTTTCTTGTTCAGCTTCAAAGGAGGTGCTAGTGAGTTGTCTTCAACATGCAAAAGGCCGCTGGCCTGAACAGGATCAAGCTGGGCAAGATATTCATTGAAACTTTGCCCGGCTGAAAATTTCCCCAAAGCATAGTCCAGTGCGACTGAAAATTGATGCGCCGGATAATAGCCATTCAAGCGTAAAACCGGGTATGCCCGTTCATCCAGAAACAACAGGGATGGCGTGTACATAACACGCAAACGCTCGGCAAACTGTTTTTCAGTCATGCGGTTGCCGGAAAAATCCACCAGCTCTCTATCACCCCAAATATTGATCGGTAAAACCGCAAAGTGTTTGCGTGTTTTTGCAACAATGGATTTATCGGAAAAGTTCTCATCCAATAGTTTGGCGCAATAAGGACAGCCATCCTGATAGAAATACAACAGCAGGCGTTTACCTTCTGCTTCAGCCTCATGCAGATCATCCGCTAAATTCAGAAAGCTGTTAAGAAACCAGTCGGGCTTTTCATGGTAGCCCGGGTTGTGCAAACCGGCTTCCAGTTCATCCGCATGAGGCGCTGCTGCCGCCATCAGGTTATTCATACACAGCAGGAAAAACGCGACCAGAGCATATTTCATTACTTTATTCTCCTAACCACATAAAAATTCCCATGTTCATAAAGGATAGCGGATTTGAACTGGATCACAGAATTATGGCACTATCGGATGGAAAATCCAGCCATCATAGAAAGAAAAGGTAGGTATATGCGGCGTTCAAAAAGTATAGAAAAGCTGCTGGACAGAGATCACACACTGGTAGCCATTGAAACGGATGATGCACAAGCCATCATCAAAAAATTCCACGCGAACGCCGAATACAGTGGCGCGGCTACTTATATCTGGGAATCGGGCAATGCTTTGGTACGCTCCGGTATGCAACGTACATCCATACCCAATACCGCCAGTTTTGAAGGTGCTTTAGACTATATCGACTCAAGACCCTGCTACGGCATTTATGTATTTAGCGGCGTCAGTGAACAAATCGAATCCTACGATATTGTGCGGTTCCTGGCGGCATTGGCCGATGCAGACACAAAAAACAGTCCCGTTCTGATATTCATTGATTCTCGCGTCCCCAAACACCCGAAACTGAAAGGCAAACTGGCCAAGATACGTTATAAGACCTGATCGCATTCTGCCTTTTCTAAAACCGAATACAACGAAAAACTTCGCGTTTCATGGTGAATCCTGCCCCACCCCCCGGCTTTTTATGAGCCTATTTTGATGACTCAAACTCAACGACTATGCACTAAAGTGCATAGGTTGCTGTGATTGGACTGAAAGTCCCAAGTCATTCAAGGATCATATTACTATTATCTTTA